>JAFTIN010000016.1 GCA_017456895.1 Clostridia bacterium | reverse complement strand
CCTCACCCACCGTCATCACGCGAACCCCTAAACTCGACTTCGCTCGTTTTGGGGAACCCCGTGGCGGTCCCCCCTCCCCAAAGGGGAGTGTATAGCTTTGCTTCGCCAATCTCGCCTGTGGGTGGTAGTGCGCGCTTATTCCTGACCCGTTTACGGGTAGCAAGTAACAATTGCATGGCTGGCAGGCCAATCTTAAACGCACTTGTGCGTCGCCAGTAACATTTAGGGTTTTACCCGAAACTGAAATACCCCCCGTTTGACGGGGGGATCTCTATTATTTTAGATAAAGTGCTTTATATAAAAGATCAGTCCGCATCCATCAGCGTGCCGATAAAGAACGGAACGTTGTTCTCACAGTCGATGAGCATATAGATGAAGGGTCTGTCGAGGATGACCTCCTTAGGCTTACTCGGCTCGGCGGCCGCATCATTCATCTCGACAACCGTTGCAGCACCTGCCCTTGTTCCCTTCTCACCGACCTCGATAAACGTCTTGTGGATCACGCGGCCGATATAAATATTGCCTCGAGTGGACGAGCCGATACCGCTGAAATCGGCGAGGATACTGTTGAATGCGTCACTCATTCCCATTTCCTTAAGAATTCCCGACATTTCGGTATCATATTTGACCTCAAACTTCGGGATAGCGGTCTTGACGGTCGTGGACTGCGAATTAGTAAGCATGGAGTAAAGAGCCTCTCCGTCAATGGAGGCTAAATACTCGGATACGGAAACGCCCTCGTTGGGAAGGATCGCGGCAAACGCATATTTTCTGTCACTGTAATACTTGATAAAGCCAGTGGCATTCTCATCCTCAAGATACCTATTCTCCTCGGCGTACATCAGCTTGACGCTCTGTACCTCGCCGTCCTCGGTGGTGAATTTGCCGTCGCGGACCTGCGTTTTCTTATAGACCTCTTTCCACTCGGCCTCAAAGGCAAGGGCGTTTACAAGGTACATTATCGCACTATCGGGTATATCATCAAGTATCTTCGGTATCATGCCGTCGGTGCTCAGCTTCACCCAGTTGTTTATATCCCTTAAGGTCTGTCTGTCGAAGGGCGCCTTGTAGATATCCGCGCCGTAATAATCGGCGTTGGTCTGCAGGAAATCCGGGCTTACCGAAAACCTGTCGTCATCCCTGAACCAGATAGAGTTTGCCTGGATGAGCTTGTACTTTTCTCCCCTGGGCAAGGACGTAATATAAGAATAGAGGTACAGATTCAGCTCATCTCTCTGCATACCGAGGACGTTCTCCATCTGTGCAAGAGTATTACCCTCCGCGCCGTTAAGCGTCATTGAGAGAGCACACATTACCGAAAGAGGTGAGATAAGCACGTTTTCGCCATCCTCGTTAGTAGCCTTGAAAAGGCGGAGAGCGAAATCTGTGAAAGAAGCGCTCTGCTCCTCAAGGTCATCGAGCTTATTAACCTTATTGGCAGTCACGCCGTCCATCAGATTTGCCGCCTGAACGGTAACGCAGCCGGTTAGGTTGAAAAGAATGGACAGAAGAAGCGCGAGGCTAATAACAGTAATTGTCAGCTTTGTTCTTTTCATATTTACCTCCTTATGATATAAATTGGTGTCCACACTATATATGACAGTCGTTATACGGAAAAGGTTACAATAAAGAAGAATTTTTATTTTAAAAAGCAAAAGGGCGCACCTTTTGCTTTTTTGCCTTATCAGTCCATGCTGAGGTGAGGCATATACGCCTTGAGGTAATCCCAGCCGGAGAAGAGCGTAGTGAAGGCCATGATGCCCATGCATACGTAGGAGAGGATGTGATTCTCCGAGAAGAAGGGGATCAGGGGCTCAAGAAGGATAATAGCGGTGCCGGCCATCTGAGAGACGGTCTTGATCTTGCCGAGCATGGAGGCAGCGACGACGATACCGCTCTTGCCCGCTACTACAAGGCGCAGAGAGGTTACACCGAGCTCACGAAGGAGTATGATAAGCACTACCCAAACGAAGACAAGAGCCTGTGTGGTCTGGCCGCGGAGCATCATCCATACGAGGATGGCGATAGCCGAGCCGATGACCATAAACTTGTCCGCAAGAGGGTCAATAAACTTACCAAAGTCGGTAACGAGATTATACTTTCTCGCGATCTTACCGTCGAGCATATCGGTAAAACCGGTCAAACCGTAAACTATAGTAGGCACAATACAGCACCAGACGGGTATATTTCTCATAAAGAGTAATGTAGCAACAAACACGGGAACGAGCAAAGCGCGGATAAGCGACAATGTGTTCGGAACGTTAAGCTTTTTCATACTGTCCTCCAAAATCTTTATATTTCCTCACCGATCAGGTCATAGTCGAGAGCCTCGGTGATCTTTACCTTAACGAAGTCTCCAAAGGTGTATTTACCCTTAGGAGCATTAAAATACACCTTGCCGTCAACGTCGGGGGCGTCCGCCTCGGAGCGGCCGTAGTAGACCTCCGCGACGACGTCGTAGCCGTCGGTAATAACGGTAAGCTCCTTACCGATCTTCGCGTTATTCAGCTCCTCGCTGACGGTGAGCTGAGTCTGCATAAGGATATCGTATCTGTTCTGCTTTACCTGCTCGTCGATCTGACCGGGCATGGTAGCGGCCTCGGTATCCTCCTCGGGCGAGTATGTAAACGCGCCGAAGCGCTCAAAGCGTGTATCCTTGATAAACTCGCACAGCTCGACAAAGTCCTCCTCGGTCTCACCCGGGAAGCCGACCATAGCGGTGGTACGCAGGGTGATACCGGGAACCCTCTCTCTAAGCTTTCTTATCACGTCGACGATAAGACTCTTTCCTCCGTGTCGATTCATACGCTCAAGCACAGAGTCGGAGATGTGCTGGGTGGGTATATCCATATACTTTACGAGTCTGGGGTTGGAGTTGAACTCCTCGATAAGCTCGTCGGTGATCTTGTCGGGATAGCAGTAAAGCAATCTGATCCACGGAATACTCGTCTTTGCGCATATCTCTCTGACGAGTGCTGCGAGCTTGTACTCACCGTAGAGATCGAGACCGTAGCGCGAGGTGTCCTGCGCTATAAGGTTAAGCTCCTTTACCCCTGCTCTGTCAAGCTCGCAAGCCTCGTGGACGATATCCTCGATGGTGCGGCTGCGGAGCCTGCCGCGGATAAGCGGTATCGCGCAATAGGTGCAGCGGTTGTCACAGCCCTCCGCTATCTTTAAGTATGCGGTGTGAGGCGCGGTGGTAAGGATCCTGCCTCCGCCGAGAGGCGAGGTGTTCTTGTCCTTAAAGGAGGTATACTTCTCGCCGCGCATAACGGCTCTGCAGGCCTCACCGATGTCCTCAAGACTGCCGACGCCAACCATGGCTTCGACCTCGGGCAGCTCCTTCATCACCTCGTCGCGGTATCTTTCAACAAGACAGCCGGTGGCGATGACGTGCTTACACTTGCCCCACTTCTTGAGCTCGGCGGCGTCGAGAATGTTGTCTATAGCCTCCTGCTTTGCGCTCTCGATGAAGCCGCAGGTGTTGACTATAACTATCTCTGCCTCCTCGGGCTCGAAGGTGATCTCAAAGCCGTCCTTGTATAAGTTATGTAGCATGACCTCGGTGTCAACGAGATTCTTTGAGCAGCCGAGGGAGATAAATGCAACCTTTGTCATATTATATCCTTATTTGAGCAGTTTTTTAAATTTGTGTCGCAGCTTCACCATATAGAAGCGTACCATGACCGTAATGAAGAAATCATAGGCTATAAAAGCTACGTTCAAGAGTACCCAGGTGAAGATATACAGCGCCTTACCCGAGATACCGAAGAAGGTCTCCTCCGCGTTGATAAACGGAAGGCCTGTGATAAGCTGTACGCCAAAGAGCATAAGCAAGAAGGCAACGTTACCGAAGACTATCTTGAGGGGCCACCAGAAGGGGCGCTTGAGCCTCTCTATATAACCCTTCAGTATCGGATAGATGCCGAAGAGGACGAGGTAGATAAACCACATAGCGCTGTGCTGGTAAAGTATGAAGGTACATAGTGTAGTAGATATCCACACAAGCCAGGTATAGGGAGAGCCGAGCTCGATATACACGAACGCTACGAGCACCGAGGCCAGAGCGACCGCAGTCAGATCAAAAACCTCAATTACCGCGCCGAGCACCATAAACAGAGTGCCGAGCGCGACTATCATGGCGCTTAAGGTAAGCTTTTTCGTCTGTCTCATATCAGATGCAGCGGATCAGGTCGCCGCCCATACACTCGCACAGACAGTCAAGGCAGATAAGGTTCATACAGCAATCGCATGCATCGTCACTCTGGGAACGGTAGCGTCTTTGTCCCTCACCGTAATAGGTACTGCCGTAGCGGGAGCCGGCGGTATTGAACATTTCCTTAGCCTTTTGATACTCGGCATTTGAGGGGTCCATCGAGCAGGCTATCTCAAGCTCACGCATAGCGTCTGCGGTCTTACCCCTCTGCATAAGGCACACAGAGTTTAAGAAGTGCCAGTCTGCGGTGCGGTCAAACTCACCGACACTACCGAGAAGATCCTCTGCTTCACGGTATTTTCTCTCATTTATCTTCTGTCTTATAGTCGCGTATATGCCTGCAGAAGCTCCGCTCGAGGAATAGCGGTAAGAGTTGTCGCTACTATTCGATGATCCCGTGCTCGTTCTGTCGCGCTGGATCTCATCATATGCTGCGTTGATCTCTTGCATTTTCTCCTTTGCAAGCTCTTTTAAGGGATTGGAATCATCATAGTTATCCGGGTGGTATCTGCGCGCAAGGTTTCTGTACGCGGTCTTTACCTCCTCATCAGAAGCACCGGGTGATACACCGAGAATTGAATAAGGGTCCTTCATTTTTTATCCTCCTCCCCGTCCTTATCGAGGAACTCTATCCTCTTGGTAAGGCCGAGATAAATTATATTTCTCACTATATTTTCTATGGTAATTTTATTTTCAAACGGAATAAGGTTTACTGCGCTTTCGAGCTTTTTGCACTCAATAAGCAAAGCAGTCTTTACATTTTGCTTATTTTCGAGCGTTAACTTGGCTCCACCATAGCTGATGACGAATGGATTATACTTGCCGCTCTTAAGGTCGTCATCATAGTCCTCAATAGCGTCGGCAAGGAGTATAAACTTGCCAAGGTGATATCCGCACTCATAGGTGACGAGCCGATCACTATCCTCAAGGCCAAAGGCAAAGATCTCACCCAGCAGCTCCCCAAAGAGCTCGGCGGGCTCGTCTATCGAGGGACGCCTCTCGCGCTCGATCTCACTTATCCTCTCGAGACGGTCTTTCACTATCTTTGCAAGAGGCTCAAGGTCAGCCTTCTTCTTTGCAGAAGCTACTATTGGCCGAGTCAGGTTGACGAGCATACGCTTCATAGCTCCCTCATCGGCAAGGTCGTCCTTCATCTTGTAATACGTGAGAATGGCGAACGCCCTGGCAGTATATTCTATCGCAGAGTTGTCGGTAAGCATACACTTTTTCTTTGCAGGGTGAGCAATGCACCTTCTCATCGACGATGAGAGCTCCGAGTCGGGTATGTACGCCATACGCACCAGAGCGAGAAAGACGCTGTCGTATGTTATGGTAACCGGAGAAAGAGCGCCGGTATGCTTTTTCATAGATCGGCATATACCGCAATATGTAGACTTGTAAAACTCATGCTCTTTTACAAGAAGCTCTTTTATATCCGGCTTTACGTATCCAAACATACTCTCTCCTCCTCTATTTTTCCATAGGCTATACTTAGCCATTATAATTAGTATAGCATATTTTTCTCTTTTTGTGTTAACATTTATAAAACTTTTTGAAAAAATATAAAAAATAAGGGCGGAAAAATTTCCGCCCTATAAAATTTATGCATTTTCTTTTGCCGTAGTGATCGAAGCGATAAGCAGTTTACGAACCTTGTTGCATCTCGCAAGCAGATCCTTACACTCCTCTTCTGTTACAATATGGGTATCCTTGAACAGCTCGATCCAATATTCTGTCTCATAGCATTCTTTCAACGCAATTTGCAACTTATTGATAAAATCCGATCGGCTTGAAGCGTATTTTGCCTCGTGAATATTTGCCCCAATGCTTGTTCCACTACGTAATACCTGATTGAGTAGAATAGTGCTTTTTCCGCTTTCTCTTATGCGAGTACACACATTGACGATCTCGACCGCCAATTTCTTGGAAAGGTCAACTAAAATGTTTTCTTTCATATTCAACTCCGGTTTATTGATGAATTGAAGATACACTCTCTTACGGAGTTCTTTGATGAATTGACACTCCGTGTCATGAATTGAAGCCTTTGGCTTCATGATTTCTCGCGCTTCGCGCTCCATGATTTGAATTGCGCTATCTTACCTTAGTGCCCCGCAGGGCAATTCATGGCGATGCCAATTCATGAGTGCAACGCACTCAATTCATGCGCTTTTGCGCAATTCATTGTAAGCGCCTCTGCGCTTACTTACCCAGGCCTTTGCGGGTGAGAGCTATACGATTCTTCCTCAGATCCACATCCTTGACAAGAACCTCGATAACGTCGCCGACCGAGAAGAGGTCGGAGGGACGCTTTACGAACTTGTCGGACATCTCGGAGATGTGGAGGAGGCCGTCGTGGTGAACGCCGATGTCAACGAAGCAACCGAAGTCGATTACGTTACGGACGGTACCCTTGAGCTGCATGCCGGGCTTAAGGTCGGTGATCTCAAGCACGTCGGTGGAGAGGATAGGAGCGGGAGCATCGTCACGGATGTCACGGCCGGGCTTCTCAAGCTCGCCGATAATGTCGAGTAGGGTGGGCTCACCGCAGCCGAGCTCCTTAGCAAGCTTGGCGGTGCCGTACTGCTCTGCCTTGAACTTAAGGAGAGCAAGATTTGCGGTTCCTACGTCCTGGGTAGTGAAGCCGAAGCGACGGAGCAGATCCTCTGCAATAGCGTAGGACTCGGGGTGAACGCCGGTGTTGTCAAGAACGATTCTACCGCCGGGGATCCTTAAGAAGCCCGCGCACTGAAGGAAGGCCTTGTCACCGATCTTGGGAACCTTGAGAAGCTGCTGACGGGTCTTGAACTCGCCGTTCTCCTCTCTGTATTTAACTATATTCTTTGCCGCGGTGGCATTGATACCGGAAACGTAGGAAAGGAGCGAGTAAGACGCGGTATTGAGGTCAACGCCAACGCCGTTTACACAGTCCTCAACAACGCCGCCGAGGGTGTCTGTGAGTCTGTTCTGCTTCATATCGTGCTGATACTGACCAACGCCGATAGCCTTGGGCTCGATCTTAACGAGCTCTGCAAGGGGATCCTGGAGTCTGCGCGCGATGGATACAGCCGAACGCTGCATAACGTCGAACTCGGGGAACTCCTCAGCCGCAAGCTTGGATGCGGAGTAAACGGATGCGCCCGCCTCGGAAACGATGGTGTACTTCACACCCTTGGGACAGAGGGGATCGCGAAGGACTCTCTCCGCGATAAATCTCTCGGACTCACGGGAAGCGGTGCCGTTACCTATAGAAATGATGTCAACGTTATGACGCTTTACAAGGCGGAGAACTATGGTCTTGGACTTCTCGAGATCGTCCTCGTTGTCTCTGCCCTTGGAACGGAAGGGATAGATGACCGCGGTGTCGAGCACCTTACCGGTCTGGTCAACTACCGCGAGCTTACAGCCGTGGCCGTAGCCGGGGTCGTAGCCGAGAACTACCTTACCCTTGATGGGAGACACGAGAAGAAGGTTACGTAGGTTCTCAGAGAATACCTTGAGCGCGCCCTCGCAAGCGTCATCAAAGAGGCTTGTACGAACCTCTCTCTCGATCGCGGGGAACAGGAGTCTGTCATACGCGTCGGTAAGAGTCTCCATAAGATAAGGAAGCGCGGGTGACTTCTTATTGGTAACGACTCTGGAGACGAGCTGCGCAATACCGTCATCCTTAGGAAGAGTCACGCTGACCTTGAGGAAGTCCTCCTTCTCGCCACGGTTAATAGCGAGAACTCTGTGTCCTTTGAGCTTCTTGATCGGCTCGGAGAAGTCGTAGTAATTATCGTAAACCGAGGACTCCTCGGTAGTACCCTTGGTGGTGAGGGAGCCGTTCGCCATAGTGAAAGCACGAAGGAGCTTACGTATCTCGGCATCGTTGGAGACATCCTCGGCGATGATGTCGGACGCGCCCTGGAGCGCCGCCTTAGCATCGGGAACCTCCTTACCCTCTTCCTCACAGATAAACTCCTCGGCATATACGTCGATAGCGGGATCGTACGCATCACGCTGCTCCATAATGTACTGCGCAAGGGGCTCAAGTCCCTTCGCCCTCGCGACAGAGCCACGGGTGCTTCTCTTGGGCTTGAAGGGTCTGTAAATGTCCTCGAGTTCTACGAGAGTCTTTGCATTATTGAGCGCAAAGGTGATCTCGGGAGTGAGCTTTTCCTGCGCCTCAATGAGGGCGGAGATCGCCGCTCTTCTCTCCTCGAGGTTACGAAGGTAAGAAAGTCTGTCGTTGAGCTCACGAAGAGTCGTGTCGTCAAGACCGCCGGTAACCTCCTTACGGTATCTCGAAATGAAGGGGATGGTGTTGCCCTCGTCGATGAGCGCAACGGTTGCTTCAACCTGTTCCTCTTTGACGCTGAATTCCTGCGCCAATGTCTTTAAAATATCCATAAGATCTCCTTAAAAGATGAAAATTAACAATAAAAGTTTACGTTATTGATGGTTTTCGAGCATTTCCATCTCCTCGTCCGTGAGGAGTCTGTACTCACCGCGCGCAAGAGAAGCATCGAGCTTGATGCCTCCAAAGGAAATACGCTCGAGTGTTACTACCCTGTTGTGAGTCGAGGCTACCATCCTCTTTATCTGATGGTATTTACCCTCGGTGAGGGTGATAAGTCCGCCCATACGGTCAGAGTCGAGCAGTATTTCTGCGCTCTTGCATTCATATCCGTCGGCAAGGGTTACACCGTCCCTAAATTCCTCCTCAACTCCCTCTCTCATAGGCTCTGCCGCGCTGAAGCGGTAGACCTTGGGTACGTGGTGCTTCGGTGAAAGGACGCGGTGCGCGAGAGGACCGTTGTTGGTGAGTATCATAAGGCCCGTAGTATCTCTGTCAAGCCTACCCACGGGGAAAAGCTCCATCCTCTGAAGCTCTCCGTCGAGAAGCTCTGTAACTACGGGAAGCTTTGAATCCTCGGTCGCGCTGACGTAGCCCTCCGGCTTATTCAGCATAACGTAGGTGTATCTGCGGTAGGAGATGTCCCTGCCGCGAAAGGTTATACTCTGCTTTGCGGGATCGACGTGCGAGGACGAATCCCTGACTGCCACACCGTCGACGAGAAGCTGTCCCGACTTACATGCGGCTCTGGCCTCACTTCTGGTCGCAAGGCCCATATCCGATAAGAGCTTATCTATACGCATTTTACCCTCCGCCCAATTTATCGCCATTATATATTTTAGCATATTTTTCATCATTTGTAAAGAGTATTTTTGAAACTTCTCTTAAATATTTTAAATATTTAAAAGCGCAGGCAAGGCACGTATCCCTGTCTGCGCTTTGACTTGCATATTACCGAGGTGCTTTACCTCTATTTCTCGGCTGCTTTATTCTTTGCTTTTTCTTTGCCTCGGCGTCTGTAATCCTCATCGATCTCTGCGCTCCACTCAGGGGCGATCGCCTCGCACTCAACGTAGTCCTTGATCAGCTTGGAGACCGAGTGGTACACCACCTTTGTTCCTTGCTTGTCGGAATTGTAATTCACTGCCCTGTCCGCGCTGATTCCGTAGCGGCGCGCAGTTTCTACAGCATCGATGTTCGCTCCTATGAACAAGAACTCCCACCCCTTCTGTTTTTTCTGCCTCTCGATCATCTTCTTTACCTCGTCACTGCTGTAGCGGTGGCTCGAATTCTCCTCTCCGTCAGTGGTGATAATAAACATTGTCTGATCCGGAACGTCCTCCGGGCGAGCATATTTATGAATATTTGCAATATGCCTTATTGCATCACCTATTGCGTCAATGAGAGCGGTCGATCCGTATGCAATATAGTCGCCTATCGTCATTTTAGGTATTTCCGACAGCCTTACACGATCGTGGAGAACCTCGCTTTCCCCGTTGAAAAGCACTGTAGAGACGTAGCATACGCCGTCATTTTCCTTCTGCTTCTCGATCATCGAATTGAATCCCCCTATGGTATCCTCCTCGAGCCCTGCCATCGAGCCGCTCCTGTCAAGGATAAATACGAGCTCACATATTCCGCTCTTAAGCTTTTCCTGCTTGATACCTCCGCACATATTAATGGTTTGCTCTTTGTTTTTCATAATAAAAACCTCCCTTTGTTTTGTTGTGCTTTGATTATAGCACAGACAAGGGGAGGTTTGGTCGCATACGAGGCGACATTTTTTTACGATTCGGGAAAGCCCGTTTGTATTAAGCTTTCATATACCTATTTTACATACCGAGCAGGCTCTGATCAAAGGCAAACAGCGCCTCATTGATCTTGAAAACGTCGTATATCCCTTTACGAATAAAGTATTCTATGATAATATCGAATTTATTGCTGTGAGAGAGCGCAAATCCGGCTTTTCTCAGCATTTCCTCGGTTTCGGTAAGACTTAATTCAAGCGATATAGCAAAAGCGATAACGGTAGGCTTGCTGGGTCTGTAGTGGACGTCTCCTCTGATTTTTGAGAAGAGCTTTCGGTCGATGTTCGCCTTTTTATAGCACTCGGCATCGGTCATTCCCTTCTCGTCTATCTTGCGAAGGAGCATCTCGGAAAAGCTCTCGTCAAGCTCCATCAGCATACCGGCAAGAGAGTCGGAAGAGGCAGCCGAAGGCTTGCGCCCGAGGGCATACTGCTCATCCCTTCTTCTCCTCGGAGGCTCGGGAGCGGCACAAATATCTATTCTGTCGATTATTCTCCTACTTTCAATACTCTCATCCGAGTATCTGTCACTAATATATTCCTTTATATCGGAAAAAAGAGCCTCACCGATCGTGTAGGAAGCCCTATCAAACAGGACAAGGTAAACCGTCATCTCATTAGCCGAAAGAAATTCTCGAATAATGCGTGAGGCAACCTCGAAGGCCTCCTTCTTCGGATATTTATATGCTCCGGAGGAAATAAGGGGGAACGCAACGCTGCGGCATCCGTGCTCAAGGGCAAGCTCAAGAGACTCGCGATAACAGGACTCAAGCAGAATCTCTTCTCCATAGTCTCCTCCCTTGTATATAGGTCCTACGGTATGTATCACGTATTTGGCAGGAAGGTCGTATCCCCCGGTAATCTTAGCCTTACCTGTCTCACATCCACAAAGAGTACGGCACTCTCTGAGCAATCGCTCTCCCGCGGCACGGTGGATAGCACCGTCAACACCTCCGCCGCCAAGCAAGGTCTCGTTGGCAGCATTGACGATGGCATCAACCTTCATTCTCGTTATATCATTTCTGACAATAATAAGCGGCATATTACCTCCTCTTAAAAACTTTATTTGGTTTGGCATACTGTCTATTTTAATTATACCACATCTGTCAAATAGCAGCATAAATAAAAAACCGCCTGCAAAAATACAGGCGGTTATGAGTTATTATTTTATTTTAGACTAAGGATAAATTACTGTGCCTTTCCGCCGAGCTGATCCTTCTTGAACTGCAGCATATACAGACCGTAATATCTGCCCTTCTTGGCAAGGAGCTCAAAGTGATTACCCTCCTCTACGATCTCGCCATGAGAAAGTACGATGATCTTATCGGCGTGCTGAATGGTAGAAAGGCGGTGAGCGACGATAAGCATAGTGCCTATCGACTTTATCCTCTCAAGAGAGTCCTGAATAAGCAGCTCGGTCTCGGTGTCGATGTTTGCAGTAGCCTCGTCAAGAATGATGACCGAGGGCTTGTGAACTATCGTTCTGGCAAAGGAGAGGAGCTGGCGCTGGCCTGCGGAGAAGTTGTTACCCCTCTCGCGCACCTCCTCGTCAAGGCCGCCGGAAAGCTTATCTATAAAGTGGTCCGCGTTAACGTACTTACAGGTAGCGAGGACCTCATCATCCGTGATGGACTCGTCACGAAGAATGATATTGGAGCGTATGGTACCCGAGAAGAGGAATACGTCCTGGAGCATCTGGCCGAAGTGACGGCGCAAGGACGAGAGCTTGATATGCTTAATATCAATGCCGTCGATAAGGATCTGTCCCTTCTGAATATCATAATTGCGGCAGATGAGCGAAAGAATGGTGGTCTTTCCCGAGCCGGTAGAGCCGACGAAGGCAACCGTCTCCTTGGCGTTTACCTTAAAGGAAACGTCCTTGAGCACCCATTCGCCCTCGTTGTAGGCAAACCACACGTTCCTAAACTCTATATCACCCTCAACAGTCTCAAGCTCGATGGCGTCGGGAGAGTCCACTACCTCAGGCTTCATATCGAGGATGGTAAATATCTTCTCCGCAGAGGCAAAAGCAGACTGAAGTCTGTTGAACTGCTCTGCAAGGCTCTGTATCGGGTTATAGAACTTGGAGGTGTACATATAGAAGGATACGAGTATATCGCTCGTTATCTTCTGTCCGAGGAACTCAGTGTCCTTGATCACTCCTCTTGCGGAGAGATAAAGGAGGGCTAAGACGGACGAGATATACAGCATATAGACCATAGGTCTGAATATACCGAATACGAAGATCTCCTGATGCTTTGCCTTGCCGAGATGTCTGTTCTTCTGTCCGAACTCGTCAGCCTTGCGCTGCTCTCTGTTGAATATCTGCGTCACCTTGATGCCCGAGAGGTTCTCTGAGAGGAAGGTGTTGATATCGGTAGTCGCGTCCTTTACCCTACGGTAAGCACGGCGTGAGAACTTTCTGAAAATAACGGTGAAAAGAACGATAAACGGAACGAAGCAAAGTACCATCAGCGTGAGCTGGTAGTTAAGAAGAAGCATCGCGCCGAGTACGCCGAAGATGGTGAAGGTGTTCTTCACAAGATTTACAAGAAGGTTTGTAAACATCATCGATATGGCGTTGGTATCGTTTGCAACTCTGGTAACGAGCTTGCCGACGGGGATCTGATGCAGCTGAGAGTGCGAGAGCCCCTCAATGTGCATAAATACATCCTCACGGAGGCTGGAAAGAATCTTTTGTCCTACCTTCTGAAGGATGATAGACTGTATATAGGTAGATACAAGCGATACGATGAGTATGCCGGCGTAAAGGCCCACGTAGCTAAGGAGCGCAGGCATCTCAAACTCCTCGGTCAAGAGCTTCTCGATCTTACCGATAAGAAGCGGAGAGATTATCTCATAGGAAATGGAAACGAGCATAATGAAGCCGACGAGCACAAAGCTCTTTGCGTGCGGCTTTGCATAGCCCATAAGCCTCTTTACTATCTCGGAATCCTTGATATTACGGTCAAAACCTATTGCCTCCTTCTTATTCTTCATAAGAGCGTATGCAAGAATAAAGACAAGGGAGAAGGCGCCTATTATTGCTCCGAGGATAAGGAGCGGATAGAATTCTCTCATTTTACACGCCCTCCTTCTCTTCCTCGAGCTTTTGCAGCTCGACCATCGTCGCGTACTCAGGACAGCCGGCGAGCAGCTCGTCGTGTGAGCCGACAGCAATAACGCGTCCGTCGTCGATGAATACGATCTTATCCATCTTCTCGACCGTAGAGATACGGTGGGCGATAAGTATGGTAGTCTTGCCGCGTCTGTTCTCGCGGAGGTTGGAAATAATGACTCGCTCGGTCTCGGTATCAACCGCAGACACGGAGTCGTCGAGTATAAGTATGCTTGCGTCCTTCATAAGAGCGCGAGCTATGGATATTCTCTGCTTTTGTCCGCCGGAGACTGTAACTCCTCTTTCACCGAGGACGGTAGCGTACTGATACTGGAACTCGGATATGTTGCCGTGCACGTCGGAGAGCTTGGCCGCTCTGATAACGTCATCAAGGCTGCCCCCGTCGGTAGCAAAGGCTATATTGTTCTCTATCGTATCGCTGAAGAGGAAGTTATCCTGCGGAACGTAGGCCGAGTACTTACGCACGGTCTTGATGGGAATATCGTTTACGTCATGTCCGTCGACAAAGAGTGTGCCGTCGGGAACGTTGTAGGTTCTTAAGATAAGATCGACAAGAGTAGTCTTACCCGCTCCTGTCTTGCCGATAATACCGACGTTCTCGCCCGCCTTTATCGAGAAGGAAACGTTCAGAAGAGCGTCATAGTCAGCCCCGGGATAGCGGAAGGTAAGGTTCCTAAACTCAATATCTCCCTTGATAAAATCAATATCGTAAACGTCGCCGCGGTCCGAGACGTCTATCTTGGCGTCAAGAAGCTCGCCCACTCTTTTGAGTGAAGCCTTGCCGCGCGAGGACATATCTATAAGCTGCGAAACAGCCATGATCGGCCAGATGGTGGAGTTAAAGTAACTGATAAACTCAATAAGCTGAGCTGCATTGAAGTATCCCTCGTAGACAAGGTATCCGCCGTAACCGAGGATGATACATATTACCGACTCAACGAAGAGGGTGACCGAGATATGTAAGAGCACCGAGCTCTTTGTGAACTCGATGTTTGCTCTCTCGTTCTCCTTATTGATCTTTTTGAATGCCCAGAGCTCACGGAACTCCTTAACAAAGGCCTTGATCACCGCGATACCCGAAAAGTTCTCCTGAGCAAAGTCGGACAGAGCCGAGAAGGCCTCCTGTCTCGCCTCCCACTTTCTCATCATATGCTTTCCGACAATGGTGCTAACCGCGAGCAGGAGCGCCATGGGAATAAGAGAAAGGAGTGTCAGTGTCCAGTTCATCCTGAACATCTTGGCTATAGAAAGCACGCCGAGCAAGAGCGCGTCCGCAAACATCAGCACTCCGTCGCCGAAGCACTCCTGGACGGTCTCAAGATCGTTGGTAAAGAGGGACATCATATTTCCGACCTTGTTGCGCTGATAGTACTGCTGAGAGAGGTTCTTCGCGTGGTTGAACATCTCCGAACGCAGATCGGTCGAGAGCTGGATACCCGCGCCGAACAGACACACTCTCCAGAAGAAGCGGCCAAAAACAAGCGCAAGGATTATCCAAAGGAGGGGACGGCAGATATCGTCGAGGAGGAAATTCATATCAAAGGGCTTGATAGTGCCGGAAACGTTGACCTCGCCGTACTGGATACCCTCAAGCACCATACGGTAAAGCTCGGGGATCTCGAGCTGCATAAAGTCAACGAGTAAGAGAGCAAGTACACCGCCAAGGAGCATATAGCCGTACTTGAGGTAGTATTTGTTAATGTGCTTTCCGAAAATCATACGCACTCTCCTTTCATTTTCCTAAAAATCCGTCATTGATCTCGCGCATACGCCCGCCTTAGGACGCCTGCGAGCGCAAAATAAACGATTAGTAACTATCATATCACAAATTTCCTTTTATTTCAAGTAGATTCGGACATTTTTCACGATAAATTTTAAAATAAATCGACACAGCCCTCCGCAGCCCTGAAAGATCGAAAAAAAGCCTTTCGATCAATCAGATCGGTAAGGCCGCGAATACTCGCTTTGTGATATTCTCTGAGTATTTCTTTTATTATGTTAACCTGCGTTTATGCCAATAATTGATGACATATTATGCGTTTTCACATATACGTGCATCGGTCTGTATCTCTCGCCGCTTTACCATGCGCATAAAATACATCCATATTAAGAAATTGTGAATTAATATAAAACGCTATTGTCATACCGCACGAAAAATGTTATAATATGGTTGAAAATACGTTTTAAGGAGGACTTATGAAAAAGATAATCTCTCTCGTGCTTGTGATCGCATCTGTGCTCGCGCTCTCGTCCTGCGGCGTCATCCAGGCGCTTATCGAGAATATAGATCTGCCCTTTGTCTACGTTGATAAAAACGGTGAGGGAGTCTACAATCACCACGATTTCACGGACGAGGAGAAGGCGCTGTTTGATCACTACATAGGCGCAAGGATCCCCTTCATCAAAAACGACGACTACTATATTGAGGGCTACTACGGTACTGACGACTATGAGCACGGAATAAACTTCTGCGCTATCGGCAACACCGACGAGGAGTTCTATCTCTACCTTGACATGTTCTACGACTACACCCTTACAAAGACCTACAAGGATGAGCTCGACTGCACCTGGAACCGCTACGTCAAGGACGACGTAGTGGTCGAGATATCCTTCTATCGACTCCTCGGTACCCCCTACGTTGATCTGTATATCTACTCCTCGCTTAGCACCGACATTGAGGGTGGCAGTCATATCGCCTCCGAGGACACCGTCATCACGAATAATGGCAAGGGACTGCCGGAGGGTCAAGACGGGATATACGAGGTCGACCTCACCAAGGCGGAATACGTAAAGAACGTCACCGAGCAGGGCTACTATGCGGGTGGATGCCCCGCGGTAGGTTCGCCCGCAGTCCTGGTCATCCCCGTAGAATTCACAGACTCGACGGCCAAGAGCAAGGGGTATTCTATAGAAAATATAAAGAACGCCTTCCTTAAGGGTGGCAAGAACGATTACTTCTCCGTTTACGATTATTATTTCACGTCAAGCTACGGTAATCTCTCTCTTGACATAACCGTCCTCGACACCTGGTTCAGGCCCGAGAGGCGCAGCTCATACTACTACAACGCTATGGGTGAAAACGACGGAGTGGCCACCGAGATCGGAGATCAGCTCGTCCTTAACGAAGCACTCGACTATCTCGATGACAAAATGGACTTATCAAAATTCGACTCGGATAAAAACGGTATGATAGATGCCGTAGTGCTGATCAATACGCTGGATATAGGAGACGATGATTTCCACTGGGCCTTCCGCTACTGGAACTTCTATGAGAACGGCGACGGAGAGCTCTACGAATATGACGGTGTTGTGGCAAACGACTACCTCTGGGCATCATATCAGTTTCTCTTTGAAAAAATAGACGCTGATGGATACGCGAGCTATGATAAGCCCGGAATGAGCACTTATACCTTCATACACGAGTTCGGACACGTGCTCGGCGCAGATGATTACTACGACGTAGAGTACGTCGAGGATCCGCTCGGCGGCTTTGACGTTATGGATACGTTAGCAGGTGACCACAACCCCTATACCAAGTTCAACTTTGGTTGGATAACATCCTCGCGACTCGTTGTTACCGACTCTGAGGTGACCGTTTCCCTTAAGGATTTCCAAAAGACGGGGGATACTGTTATTCTGGCAAACGACTGGGATGAAGCGCTCGGTGCATACCAGGAATACTACGTCCTCGTCTACTACAAGAACACCGGAGTGAACACTCGCGGCGGCGGATACTTCAGCGAGAGCGGAGTGCTCGTCTACCACGTAAACTCCTCGCTCTATAGGGACGTTGAGGACGGCGAGATCTTCTACGACGTCTACAATAACAATACCTCACCTGGCTCAAAGATCGGTACGGTGAACAATCTTATCGAGCTCGTTACCGTCAAGGACGGCGACTACGTATTTAACACAGGTGACACCCTCCCGTCAGTCATTACCGACGAGGGCAATGAGCTCGCATTTACCTTCACGGTCGACTCTGTAAGGAGCGACTATGTCACCCTTACCGTAAGCGCAAAATAAATAATAAAAATCCAAGCAGATCACAGAGACGAAAATCTCAATGAAAGCTTGGATTTTTATTTTATTCGGTGTATTTGATAAGTATTATTTACTTATTCCTTAGCTTTGATTATTTCAACCGGCTTGATGCCCTTAAGCATTACCGTGGGCAAAAGCGCAGAAATAAACGCTATGCCGATCATTATAAGGGCATCCGAGAGAAGGAGGCCGGGAATAACGTTTATAACCGAGAGCTCGTTTATCCTCATGCCGATGACCTCCTCTATAGAGGCGACAAGAACGACGTTTGCCATCCTGATGAACAGGGTGGATATAAGCGCTGATAAGAGCGATATTACCGTGCCGATGATAAAGGTCTTTAAGACGAATATCTTGCCGACGTCACGCCCTCTGCCGCCGAGCGCCTTGATGACACCGATCTGGTATGAGTTCTGCCTTATGCTCCTGATACCGAAGTAGATAAGGTAGATAGAGATAAGGAGGATTATAGTCACCTCAAGCATGGTAAAGAGGTCCTTGAAGGCGCTGATCAGCTCGTCAAGTCTCTGTATGTTTTTCTTCTCTCTTGAGACTATGTGGTAGTCGTTCTCCTCGATGAAATCGAGTACCGCGCCGACGTCGACGTCCCCCTTCATATATATTCTCGAGGGCTGCCAATCTGCCCTCTTTATCGCCAGCATTCCCTCGCGGCTGATTATCGGACGCGAGTTTGTCAAGAGAGTGACGGTGAAGTCCATCTCGTAGAGCAGCCCCTTCTTAGGATCGTCGTCGATATACCTCTTGAGAGTAACCGTCTTCTTCTCAATATGGTCAAGCTTGTTGGCATCCGAGGCGGTATACTCGGTTCCATAGAGCTTGTTGAAGAGCTCGTAAGGCAGACCGATCTCCCCCTCACCTACGTGATCTGCGCCGAGGGGCCGTGAGAGTGTGGAAACAAAGCCTACGCTCGGGAGAGTAAACTCGTTCCCCTCGGCCTCATAGTAAAAGCCGGCAAATCTGACGAGCGAGGTTTCGGTGAGGTCGAAGGAATTTATGTAATCCGGATTCAGGGAGTAGGCTATGCCGAGATTGACCATCACGTCGTCGACAAATCTGACGTAGGTCGGATCCTCGGTGAGCAGCTTCTTTATCTCGGTGGCGAGGGGCTCCTCCTGCGACTCCTTTATCTCATTGAATCTGTCGAAGATCACCTTATACCTTTCCTCATAGTCGGTATCGATTATTCCGGCTATTCTGCAGGCCGAATTTACCGATGCGGGGATAAATACGCCGATAAGTGAATCGTACGTCAGATACTTGATCCTCTCCGCGGCTATCTCATGGCTGATGATAGAATCGGCAAAGTAGTCTGTGATAAGAAGTCCTGTGGTGCGTGCTCCGTCGAGATCACCCGCGACGAGCGGTATTTCCCCATCCCTGCCCCAAAGGTCGAGAAGGTACCCGTCGTCACAGAGAAGCAGTCCGTAGCTTTCGTGTATATAAAGCTCGGAGAAGTTTTTCTCGTCGGTCATTCTCGTTACGTTATCCCAGGAGCTGGCGTAGCTGTTGTCAAGCCAGATGGTCTGGCTGTAGAAGGGGTAGGTCTCCCTGCCGTCCAAAAATGACATATCGTCGTAAATATTTCTCGGGAACGAGGGGTAGTCGCGCTCAATAACGAGGACCGAGCCCTCCTCGCCCATACCGTCTTTAAGCGAGGCTATCGCGTCAAATCTTGTGAACGACTGTATGACTGCAAAAACGCTGAACATTATCACCGAGATAAGGATGGTGGATATGGCCGAGCGGTACTTCGAGAAGAAGAATTTCCTGAATAAGCGGAGAATGTTTTTGCGGCCGAGCTTACGGAGTGTCAGCTCCTTCTTCTCCTCCTTATACTCTATATCGGTATTTACAAATCCCGACTCTCGCGGCTGAATGCTCGTAACTCGTCCGTCCCTGAGCGCCTCGTTAAGTAGTCCGACCTCCGAGTCGGTCATCCTCTCGTGATAAGGGAGTCTGGCGACTCCGTCCTCTATCGAGAAGCCGTCGACGTACTCGGGATCCAGGGTCCTGTCCTCGAGGACGCGTCCGTCGGAGAGCTCGATTATCCTGTCTGCGAAGGCCTCGGCCTCACTGAGATTATGCGAGACGACGAGAACGAGCTTGTCACGGGAGAGTCTTTTCAAGAGCTCGAGGATCTGGCGCGAGGTCTTGCGGTCAAGGTTGCCCGTCGGCTCGTCACAGAGAATGACCTTCGGGTTCTTCATAATACCTCTTGCAATAGCAACTCGCTGTTTCTGTCCGCCTGAGAGCTCTCTGGGATATCTCGAGACGTAATCGGTCATACCCACTGTCTCGAGCGTAGAGGCAAGCAGCTCCTCGTCGATATTATCCGAGTTAAAGAGCGTAACGTTCTCAAGAACGGTGAGCTCGTCTATCAGGTGGTAGTCCTGGAAGACGAAGCTGACAAAGTCGCTCCTGTAGGCCTCAAGCTGTGACTCGCTAAAGCCCTTTAAGGAATGGCCGAAGCTGACTATATCTCCGCAGTCAAAGGAGTCGAGGCCGCCGATAAGGTTTAAGAGCGTCGACTTTCCCGATCCGCTCTTTCCGAGGACGAAGATAAGTCCGCGCTCAGGCAAGGTCAGGTCTATGCCGTCGATGGCGCGGCAGAGCGTCTTTGCCTTGGCCTTATATATTTTCGTTAGGTTATTGATCTTGATCATATATACTCCGCTGTTGTAAATCAAAAGGCTATGTGTGTTGCATAGCCTTTATTTATTCCGTATTTTTGTAAACTGTTTTTGTCTTTTTACACGGTTACTTCTTCCTTGACCTCATCCGTCGCCATATTAGAGATCTTAGCCTTGCGCTCCGCAATCTTGTTTTTGAAAAGGTGGTACACGCCGTTGAAGGCCGCGATATAGATAAGGAATAGGACGACAACGCTTATGGGGTAGATCACGGGATTTCCGCCGACGAGATTGTAGATTATATCGTAGGGAGTGCCGTCACCGCGCATTAAGAACATATAGTTATAAGGCAGAAGAACGTTTGCCACGTAGGCCATAACGCAGAAGGAAAGAAGGATCGCATAGGTTATGGGAATATTCTTCTTTTTCATGCTCTCCATACCGGAAATGACTATGTAGAGCGAGGTAAAGCCCGAGATCGAGTGAGTGATAGCCGAGACGGTATTGTCAAATGAAACAACAGGAAATGAGCTGTAGTTGTTGCCCGCAAGGTAGGTGCCGAGGACCGCGCCGAGGATACCGAAGATGAAGACGAAGTCGAGCGACGCCTCCTTCACCCTGCCCTTTGAGAACGCGGCGAGTGGAATGGTGATAAGCTGTATACTGCACAGGAATAGCGGAAGATCGTAGAGCCAGCCGAGTGGGTCGGCGCCTCTTATGCAGACTAAGACTATCTTAAATAGCTCAAAGGAGTCGATAAGGATCGCCGCCCAGATAAGCACGCGGTTCTTCTCCTTATCCGACCTTCCCCTCATCCTCCTGCCGATAATGACCGCTAAGGTGACCATGACGATCATAAAGCAGGTAACGTAAAGAATGTGCTCAAGCGAGAAATAGCCCTCTATCTCCCTCTGATATCCGCCAAAACCGAAAAACTCTCTCATAAAGTCCTCACAAATGGTGTTTTCACCTTAATTATACCTTAAATATATCCGTTTGTAAATATATTTACTGTAATTTTTCTCCTTTTTTTGGAATTTTTCGTCAAAAAAAGGCGCCCGAAGACCGAGCACCTTTTCTTTAGCCTGTTATTTCGCCTCTTCAACATTCTTAGGCAAGAGAGAATAATACGAACTAGTTTTAAAGAGATAAATTTCACATAATCCATCGGCAAAAATTCTTATAATATTCTCATATTATCTCAAATTTTCAGCCTCGCCTTACGTAAAATTTATTCTCTTTAAAATT
>JAFTIN010000081.1 GCA_017456895.1 Clostridia bacterium | reverse complement strand
GCAAGGATGTGAGGGTGAAGAACTCTACTCTTTTATCCACCGCTCGCTCCGGCATTTGGTATACTCACGGCATTGAGATGCGCGACTGTGTGATCGAGGCTCCCAAGACCTTCAGGCGCTCTTCGGATATTTTGCTTGAGAGAGTCGAGCTGTCAAATGCGGATGAGACTATGTGGAACTGTCAGGGCGTTACGCTTCGTGACGTTGCCGTCAAGGGTGACTACTTCGGCTTCAGCACCTCGGACGTTGTGGCAGAGAACCTTTCCGTCGATGGAAACTATCTTTTCGACGGAGGAAGGAATATTACCGTAAAAAACTCGAGGCTTATTGCCAAGGACGCCTTCTGGAACTGCGAAAACGTGCTTGTGGAAAACTGTCTGATAGTCGGAGAATATCTCGGCTGGAATTCTAAAAACGTGACCTTCATAGGCTGTACGATAGAGTCGAATCAGGGTATGTGCTACATGGACAATGTGACGCTCCGCGACTGCAAGCTCGTAAACACCGATCTTTGCTTTGAATACTGCACGGTCGACGCGGAGATCGCCTCTCATATCGACAGCGTTAAAAATCCGATCTCGGGTAGGATCGTCGCTGATAGTATAGGTGAGATCATTCACGAGCCTTCGCGCGTTGACGTTTCCAAGACAGAGATCGTTGAGGTGAAGAAAAATGTATGATTTTGATAAATTGACCGATCGCTCGGGCACGCTTTCCTATAAGTGGGATGTGAAATCCGGAGAGCTTCCCATGTGGGTTGCTGATATGGACTTTGAGGTTGCCCCTCCGATAAAGAAGGCTATAGTCTCGAGGGCAGAGCACGGTATCTTTGGATACACCTCCACCCCGGATGCCTTCTTTGAGGCCGTCTCCCTTTACTGGGAGCGCAGACACGGGTACAGGATCCCGACTGAACATATGATTTACTCGAATGGAGTTGTGGCGGCAATCTCCTCGATAGTGAGAAAGCTCACGACACCTGCCGAAAACGTGCTCATTCAGGCTCCTGTGTACAATATATTCTACAACTCAATACTAAACAACGGAAGAAACGTTCTTTCAAGCGATCTTGTCTATGACGGAGAGAATTACTCTATAGATTTTGAGGACCTTGAGTCCAAGCTCGCCCTGCCTCAGACCTCGCTTATGATACTCTGTAATCCTCACAACCCCGTCGGTAGAATATGGACGAGGGAGGAGCTGGCTAAGATCGGCTCGCTCTGTCATAAATACGGAGTGACTGTTCTCTCTGATGAGATCCACTGCGATATTACCATCCCCGGCGAGGGGTACGTTCCGTTCGCCTCGGTCAACGAGGAGTGCAGGGCGATATCGGTCAGCGCGGTAGCTCCGTCCAAGACCTTCAACATCGCAGGGCTTCAGTCCGCCTGTCTCTTTGCGGAGGATCCGGTTATCCGTCACAAAGTCTGGAGAGCAGTGAACACCGACGAGGTCGGAGAGCCAAACGCCTTTGCTATGACGGCGGATATAGCGGCGTTTACCGAGTGTGACGTCTGGGTAGACGAGATGCTTGAGTACGTGTTTGAGAACAAGCGTATTGCGTGTGAATATATAAACAGTAACATTGACGGCATGAAGGCGACCATGTCAAAGGCAACCTACCTTCTTTGGATAGATATCTCCGGAGTTACCGAGGATTCGGTGGAGTTCTGTGAAAGGCTGCGCGAAAGCACGGGCCTTTACCTCTCGGACGGAAGAGAGTACGGCGAGTCCGGAAAGAGCTTTGTCAGGATGAATCTCGCGACTCAGAGAGCGCGCGTTCTCGACGGTCTTGAGAGACTGAGAAGGGGCGCTGAGCTCTATACCAAGGAACACAAATAATAAAATAAACAGTTGGCTAAAAGAGCGGAAGGAAACGGCTTCCGCTCTTTTTATTATCCGAAAATGTAAACTTAAGAGGTCAAATAATACGATTAATCGAATGATATGTACGATACAGAGGCTACCCGACAGTATCGCGCGGTAAAGCATCCGCTCCTTCGATTCATATCGTTAATGCGCCGTGTCGGCTGTGTGCTCGACTTAATATCGGAGTCGGCAGCCTTATAAGCAGAGAGATGAATGCGGAGGTGAATAAGCCGTAAAGCCAACCGAACCGCGACAGGCCACCGATCGGCAAATAAACGGTAACAAGAAGCAGTAAGTGGCATATTTAACTTTAGCATGTAAAATTTGTTTTCGTCTAAATTGAGGCAGAAATATTTTTTTCGTATAACAATTACAAAAAAAATACGGGAAAATATAATTTATTTTTCAAAAACCTCTTGACAATTGATTTTTTTGTGCTAAAATACTATAATGCAGTATAATTGCGATAACTATGGGGATATTATGCCTTTTTTTAGGGACGCCACCTTAAAAATCGGCACAATTTACATATTTTTCGACAATTTTTTGTGGATTTTGCTACCTTAATATTTATAGTCGCAAAATTTTTCTAAGAAAGTGAAAAATCCCAGATGCTCGCAAATTTTCAGGAATGGAGTGATTCTATTTATGATGCTTAAACCCCAAAAGCTTGGCACCAACGTAAGAATGAGTTTTTCCAAGATCGAAGCGGCAACCGAGATGCCCAACCTGATCGAGATCCAGAAGGATTCTTACGAATGGTTTCTGAAGGAAGGACTTAACGAGGTGCTTCGTGACGTGTCCCCTATCGTGGACTTCACCGGTAACCTCTCCATCGAGTTCACCGACTACACCCTTGATCCTACCCCGAGATATTCGGTAGAGGAGTGCAAGGACAGATCTGTTACCTACGACGCTCACATGAAGGTGGGTGTTCGTCTTACCAACAAGCAGACCGGAGAGCTCAAGACCGCGCAGATCTTCCTCGGTGACTTCCCCCTCATGACGGATAACGGTACCTTCGTTATCAACGGTGCGGAGCGTGTTATCGTATCACAGCTCGTACGTTCTCCCGGTATGTACTACGCTGATACGGTTGATAAGCAGGGTAAGCACAACTACAGTGCTACAGTAATTCCTTACAGAGGCGCATGGCTCGAGTATGAGACCGATGCAGCCGGTGTATTTTACGTTAAGATAGATAAAAACCGTAAGATCCCCGTTACCGTTCTTATCAGAGCTCTTATGGAGAGCGGATACGACAAGGATGAGGACATCTTCGCTATGTTCGGTGACGAGGAGATCCTTCGCATAACGATGGCAAAGGACGAGTGCCGCACCCTCGCTGAGGAGAACAACACCTCCCTTCGTGACGAAGCGCTCAAGGAGATCTACAAGAAGATCCGTCCCGGTGAGCCTCCGCTCGTAGAGAGCGCAGAGATGCTCGTCAACAATATGTTCTTCGATCCCAAGAGATACGACCTCGCTCCCGTTGGTAGATACAAGTACAACAGAAAGGTTGCACTCGCTTCCAGAATCAAGGACTTCACCCTTGCTTCCACCGTCGTTAATCCCCTTACCGGCGAGATCGTTGCGGAGGCAGATACCTTCATTACCCGTGAGATCGCTGAGGCGATCGAGGACAGCCTTGTAAACGAGGTCGTTATCAAGACTCAGACGGGCAGAGAAGTGAAGGTGTTCGGTAACAATACCGTTCGTCCCGAGCTCGTTCTCGGTTATGACCTTTCCGACTGTGGCGTTAAGGTTGGAGAAAAGGTCAGATATTCCGTGCTTCAGGAAATTATCGATCAGGCTGATAAAGACGGCCTCACCGGTGAAGCACGTGAATTCTATATCAAAAAGTGCGCAAAGGAGCAGAATGCTCTCCTTTGTCCCAAGCATATCACGAAGGAAGATATCTTCGCGTCCATCAACTACATGGTGGCTCTCGGCCACGGCGTAGGCACGGTTGACGACATCGACCATCTCGGCAACAGAAGACTCCGTTGTGTCGGTGAGCTTCTCCAGAACCAGCTCAGGATCGGTATGTCGAGAATGGACAAGAACATCAAGGAGAGAATGTCTACTCACGACAGTGACGACCTTCGCCCTGAGGCTCTTATCAATACACGTCCCGTAGCTACCGCTATCCGCGAGTTCTTCGGCTCCTCGCCGCTTTCTCAGTTCATGGATCAGAACAACCCGCTTGCAGAGCTCACTCACAAGCGCCGTCTTTCCGCGCTTGGTCCCGGCGGTCTTTCCCGTGACAGAGCGTCCTTCGAGGTTCGTGACGTTCACTATACTCATTACGGCAGAATATGTCCCGTCGAGACTCCCGAGGGTCCCAACATCGGTCTTATCTCTTATCTCGCTTCCTATGCTAAGATCAGCGAGTACGGCTTCCTCAAAGCTCCTTACAGAGTAGTTGACAAGAAGACTGGCAGAGTTACCGACGAGGTTCTTTACCTCACCGCGGATGAAGAGGACAACAATATCGTTGCTCAGGCAAACGAGTCTCTTGACGAGAACGGCTACTTCAAGAACAAGAAGGTTATCGCAAGATATAAGACCGAGTTCATCGAGGTTGAGCCTACTCAGGTTGACCTTATGGACGCTTGTCCCCAGATGGCGGTTTCCGTTGCTGCAGGCTGTATCCCCTTCCTTGAGAACGACGATAACACCCGTGCGCTCATGGGATCTAACATGCAGAAGCAGGCTGTTCCGCTTATGGTTACCGACTCCCCCATCGTTGCTACCGGTATGGAGTACAAGGCGGCGGTCGACTCGGGTACGGTCGTCGTAGCTAAGGAGGGCGGTATCGTAGAGCGCGCCGCAGGCGAGGAGATCGTTATCCTCACCGATTCCGGCCGCAAGGATACCTACCACCTCATCAAGTTTAAGAGATCCAACCAGGGCACCTGCGTTAACCAGCGTCCCATCGTTGAGGAGGGCACAAGAGTCGTTGCCGGTCAGGTGATCGCAGACGGTCCCGCTACCTCTAACGGTGAGATCTCGCTCGGTAAGAATGCTCTTATCGGATTTATGACCTGGGAGGGTTACAACTACGAGGACGCGGTTCTCCTTAACGAGAAGCTCGTTCGAGAGGATATGTACACCTCCATCCATATTGAAAAGTTTACCAAGGAAGCGCGTGATACCAAGCTCGGTGTTCAGGAGATCACCCGTGAGGTTCCCAACGTTTCCGAGGACGCTCTTAAGAATCTCGACGCTGACGGTATCATCAGAATAGGTACCGAGGTTCGTCCCG
>JAFTIN010000080.1 GCA_017456895.1 Clostridia bacterium | reverse complement strand
TACGTGCTCGGCACCATGCTCGGCAACTTCCAGAAGGCGCCCATCCCCGGTAAGATACAGTTTGGCTCCGGCTGGTGGTTCAACGATCAGCGCGACGGTATGGTAGCGCAGATGACCTCGCTCGCTAACCTCGGTATGATCTCCCGTTTTGTAGGTATGCTTACCGATAGCCGCAGCTTCGTTTCCTACCCCAGACACGAGTACTTCAGACGTATTATGTGTAATCTCCTCGGCACCTGGGCGGAAGACGGAGAGTATCCGATGGACATGGAAAAGCTCGTCGAGATCGCCTCCGGCATCGCATACTACAACTCCAAGAACTACTTTAATTTCTAAGCTTTGAACACGTTTAGTAATAAAAAAAGAGCAAACGGAACGAAAATCCGTTTGCTCTTTTTCTATTGTATTTGCTAAGTTTTGTTGTCGTTTATCTGCCAATTGCAAGCTCGGTCTCCGCATCAAAGATATACACGCTCTTGTAGGGGACGGAGAATTCAAACTCGAGGTCCATTTCGGGGGCTTCGCGAGGATCAACCTTAAGTATAGCCTTATCCTCTGCCATATCCACATAAACGTTGGTGTTGTCACCGAGAAGCTCGGTGAGCTCTACCTGTCCCTTCATTACGAATGCGTCGTCGCTACGTCCGGGAGAAACGGCTTCAGGACGGAATCCGAATACGACGTCTTTTCCTTCTACGGATGCGAGTGCCTCGGGCGAGAGCACCTTGTCAAGAGGAAGGCTTACGCCGCCAACATTGACCGCGCCATCCTTAACACTCGTCCTGATAAGGTTCATGGGAGGCTCTCCTATAAATCCTGCAACAAAGACGTTCGTGGGATTGAAGTAGAGGTCATAAGGAGTACCTATCTGCTGAACGTAGCCGTCCTTCATAACGACGATCCTGTCAGCCATGGTCATAGCCTCTGTCTGATCGTGGGTAACGTATATGGTGGTAGCGCCGACCTTGCGGTGGATGTCGGTAATCTCAGAACGCATAGTTACCCTCTGCTTTGCATCAAGGTTGGAGAGCGGCTCGTCCATAAGGAAGATACCTACCTTACGGATTATTGCTCTACCTACCGCAACTCTCTGTCTCTGACCGCCGGACAGAGCCCTGGGCTTTCTGTCAAGGTAGTCGGTAAGACCGAGGATCTTTGCGATATTAAGCACTCGCTCCTCTATAATGTCCTCGTCAACGCCCTGAAGTGAAAGTCCGAAGGCGAGATTATCGTAAACAGACATATGAGGATAAAGAGCATAACTCTGGAATACCATCGCAACCTCTCTCTCACGCGGGCCTATGTCATTGGCTCTTTTGCCATTGATATAGAAATCGCCCTTACTGATATTCTCAAGGCCTGCGATCATACGCAGAGTCGTAGACTTTCCGCATCCGGACGGTCCTACGAAGACTATAAATTCTCCCTGCTCGATCTCGAGATTGAAATCATGCACGGCGTGGAAGCCGTTGGGATATATTTTGTTGATATCCTTAAAAGAGAGGTATGCCATAGAATGACTCCTTACCTAAAAAAGTTTATTTGCTTGTGATGTTATCCATTATTCCGCGTAAATACGAGACAGCGCCCGGAATATCCTCGCCGACCGTACCCTCAAGAACGAGTACTGCATTCGGATTGTGAGCGTATATCTCACCGAGGACAGTCCTGTAGTCGAGTATGCCCTGCCCGACCGGGCATTGCTTAAGCCTATCGCCATCAACAGTAAAATCCTTCAAGTGATAGAGCAGTATATCCGAGCCGTAAAGCTCGTGTCCGCGGTTAAGAATTGAATAAGCATTTGTGTAGTTTGAAATATCAAGATAGTTATAAAGATCAAAAATAACTCTTACGTTATCGCGTCCTATCCTCTTTACGACGTTATATAGCACGTCGGGTGAATAACACACGTGGTTAAACGCCCCCTCGATCGCTACGGACGCGCCGACCTCCGAGGCGTAATCGGATAGTGCGGTGAAGGTAGCTACCACTCTGTCCCTCGCCTCCTCGGTACGGTTATCCGGATGGTAGCCCCAAGGATCTCCCATATACGAGCCCGTCTCGGATCCAACGATCGGACAGCCGAGCTCTCGGGATAGTGAAAGATACTCTCGAAACATCGACTCACCGTGCATAGATTTCTCACGGGTGGGGTGTACCGGGTTAAAGTAGGCGCCTAAAAGAGCGATCTGCTTACCCGCGTCTCTCAGCGTTTCGGCTATATTTTTTGCCCTCTCACTTGTGAGCGAGCCCTCGGTATAGCCAACTCCGTCGATACATTTATAGGCGACGAGCTGTATACCGTCAAGACCGTACTCATCAAGCTTCCTTACAATATTATCCTCGCCCTTGACCGCAAGGTCGTGGGCACGTATCATCAGCTTCATTTTCCCCCTCCGAGTACCTCTGTATAGGAGAGCACGAAGGGTGCGACGCCCTTAGCGTCATTCTCTACGACGGGCTCGGAAATGTAATACTCGTATGAGCCGTCACGTCTTGTATTATTCTCGGGACCGAGTCCTGCGACCAGACATATACCGCCGAGGGAAAGCTTGCCCTCAGAGTCAAAGTCGAGGTATCTTTTGCAAATACCGTCGAAGGTCTCACGGCCGTAGGTACCAAACTCACTCGGCAGAACACCGAGTCTTGCGCCCTTCATCATAGCGTAAGCTATCATGCTTGAGCCACTGGTCTCGAGGTAATTGCCCTCTCGTCCCTGCATATTGACGACCTGGTAGTACATCTTACTCTCCGGATCGCGATAACTTAACACGCCCTCCATGAGTTCGCGGAAAATGAAGGCTATCTCTTCTCTCGCCTCGCCGTCTGTGATCTCAATAACGTCGATCATCGCAACGGTAAACCAGCCTATGGCGCGGAGCCAGAAGTTACGTGACAGTCCGGTTTCTTTATCCGCCCAGAAGACAGAGCGCGAGCAGTCGAGGCCGTGGTAATAAAGTTTCGCTTTTTCGTCAAACATATACTTGCGGACGTTCTTTATCTGCATTACGACATCGGAGTAATCACCGCCGCCAAAATACTTTGCATACTTTGCGGAAAAGACCTGAGCCATATATACGCCGTCAAGCCATATCTGATTAGGGTATATGAGCTTGTGCCAAAAGTTGCCGGTAACCGTTCTCGGCTGAGACAAAAGCTGTTCTCTCTGTTTTTCAATAGCCAGGCGATATTTTTCCTTGCCTGTCCTCTCGTAAAGTTCAAAGAGAACTCTGCCCTCGTTGACGTCGTCGAGATTGTACTTTTCCTTATCGTAGCCGAGTATGGAGCCGTCGTCTTCTACGTAATAGTCAATAAAGCGCTCGGCAAAACTAAAATATTTGTCGTCACCCTTGATGGCGGCGATCTCGATAAGCGCGGTTATCATGCAACCGTCTATGTAGTTCCAATGAGGCTTTTTACCCTGTCTGATGCTCTCGATGTTCCATACCGGAGCATCGGGTGATGAATCCTCTATAAGCCTATCAATATAGGCGTCAATTTTCTTATACATTTGCGAAAATCCTCCACACGGGTATGGCCTTCGACTCCGCTTTCGCAAAAACGTCGATCAAAAAAGGATCGGTGGAAGGCCTCGGGTGTATCAGTTAAATTCGTTCTTTTCCTCGACAACGGAGCCTACGTTCTTGGCTATAAGAGAGTCCCCGGAAGCGCCCTCAACACGAACACCGCGGACAGTAAGCGCTCTCACGTTATCGAAGTACATTCCGACACGTAAGAACTCTTCCATAAACTCGCGCATAGCGGGTTTTGCGGGTCTTGCATTTTCAGAGTAGGTGAAGCTCACGTTCTCAACCGTGACGCTGTCGATGGGACGCTCGGGCAGACCGTCGATATAGCAGGCCGCCGCCTCACAGTCCTCACAGACCATGTTCTTAAAGGTAAAGCTGCCAAGATAGGGTGTGCGCTCGTCTACGGGCAGACACTCTCTTGACCACACGTACTCGCTATTGCGGTCGGGATCACAGCAGTTATACCACATATTGATAACGATAGGGGTGATGACACCCTCCATCTTGAGGTTTTCAAATACTACGCCGTCGATAACGGCATCCTTGCCTCTGCCTCTGCGAGTCTTGATACGCAGACCTCTGTCGGTCTGTCTGAACACACATCGGTTTACGGTAAGGTTTGTTACTCCGCCTGCCATCTCGCTACCGAGGGTGACAGCGCCGTGACCGAACTGCATAAGACAGTTTCTGATCGTATGGCGGTTTGCGGGTGTCCTGAATCTTCTGCCAATGTCGATCTTACCCGACTTGATCGCTATACAGTCGTCTCCGACCGAGAAGCGGCAACCGATGATATTAACGATATCACACGCCTCTGGGTCAATAGCATCGGTATTCGGGCTGTCTTTGGGAGCGCGTATATCGAGATCGATGAAATCGACGTTTCTTGAGAAGTAGGGGTGAAGCTGCCAGGACGCCGAGTTCTCGGCTGTGATACCGTGAACTCTGATACCATCGCAGCGATTAAAGAACAGGAGCCTCGGTCTGCCTATCGGATAGCTCTTAACGTCTATCCACCAGCCGGCATTCTGCGCGTTTCCGTCAACACGGCCCGGGCCTACTATGGTGATATCCTCGGCATACTCTGCAAAAACGAGAGCCTGGTGCATCATCACCGCATTGCCCTCCCAGGTGCCAAAATGAACGGTCTGTACCCCATTAAGGTCGGGGAGCTCACCGGGTATCTTCGGATATTTTGTTTTATCCGTACTGCCGAGAAGCACGGCTCCCTCACGAAGCTCAAGAGTGATATGGCTCTTAAGACAGAGTGGCGCTGTAAGATACGTGCCCTTCTCAAAAACGAGTCTTGCGCCGCGCGGCAGACAGTTAATGGCGGTCTGGATAGCTACCGTATCCTCGGTGACACCGTCGCCGACAGCACCGAAGTCACGTACCGAAAGGGCGCAGGGCTCAGACCCAGTGGAAAACACGAGCTCACCGTCAAGTCTGTCCGAGGTTACGGTGTACTGTGTATCGGGCGAGAGACCAAATAGGGAGAACACGTTGGTGTTGCCCTTACGTACCTGCTCACCGTTAAGATATACCGTGTACTCTCCCTCGGTGTAATACGGGTGATCATTCTGCCACTCGAATGCCGCCGAGCAAGATGAAGTAAACAGCAAATTAAGCATTTTTATACTCCGTTTTTCTTTTTCGCGTCCCTGACGATAGAACCGACAAGGTTCTTCATACCTATAAAGCATAAGTCAAAGAGAACGTAG
>JAFTIN010000079.1 GCA_017456895.1 Clostridia bacterium | reverse complement strand
CCTCACATCAAGGTAACTTATACAAAAGAAAGATACTTTTTGGTATATTCCGTGTATTTTTCTCTGTAGAACTCATTGTCGCTTCTGAGTAGTTTCAAGGACTCGTGCAGATTCATATTCTGCTCTTTGGCATCCATAACGCAACCTGCAATATTGGAGCAATGGTCAGAAACTCTTTCCATATTGGTAATAAGGTCACTCCATACAAAGCCTGCTTCAATACCGCATTCGCCCACACGCAAGCGGTCGATATGACGGGTACGGAGAAGCTCTTTCATTCTGTCAATGACCTGTTCAAGGGGTTCTACAAGGTTGGCTTGCTCGGCGTTATTTTCTATAAATGCACCATACGACAGCATTACAATTTCAGTAGTTGCCGCACATAGCGAATCTATTTCAGCTTTGGCACTGTCAGAGAAGACGATGCCTTTTTCTCGCATTTCTTCTGCGGATTCAAGTATGTTTACGGCGTGGTCGGATATACGCTCAAAGTCGCCGATTGCTTTAAGAAGCATAGAAGCCATTGCACCTTCGGTTTCACCCAGCTGCTTCATACTCAGCTTCACAAGATAGCTGCCGATAACATCTTCAAGATGATCGGTTTTATCTTCTGCTTCACGAATTGCTTCCGCTTTTGTTTTGTCATAAGCGGCAAGGCAATCTACACTCATTGTCAATGCATCGGTCGCAACCTTTGCCATATCACAGGTGAGGTTGTATGCACATTCCAAAGCAATGGCAGGAGTAGAAAGAAGTCTGTCATCAAGCTCGGAGGCTTTTTCAACCTGCTCAGTATCGGGAATAAGTTTATATGCGAGTTTTTCAAGAAGTCCCGACATAGGAAGCAGGAGCAAGGTGCATACGATATTAAAAACAGAGTGAGCCGTTGCAATACCGGCATATGTAGCAGAGTCATTCAGAAGTGCGGGAGCAAAAGCCGCCTTTACAACAGAAAATCCGGTAAGGCATACAATCGTTCCGATTACATTGAAGGATAAGTGCACAAGTGCCGCACGTCTTGCGTTCTTTGTTGTGCCAACGGAAGAAATCATTGCAGTTACACAAGTGCCGATGTTCTGTCCCATAATAATCGGAATTGCCGCACCGTAGGAAACAGCACCGGTTGCCGCAAGTGCCTGCAAAATACCAACAGAGGCAGAGCTGGACTGAATAATGGCGGTAAGTACCGCACCTACAAGCACACCAAGAATAGGATTCTTGAACATAAGGAAGATCTCTTGGAATGCAGGAATTTCTTTAAGACCGGAAACCGCATCGGTCATTGTTTCCATACCGAACATAAGGGTTGCAAAACCGAGTAGAACCACACCGATATCCTTTTTCTTGTTGCTCTTGGTGAACATTACAAGGATAATGCCGATCAGTGCAAGGATAGGTGTAAAAGAAGAAGGCTTCAGCAGTTTTAAGAACATATTACTGCCCGAAATACCGCTAAGGCTCAAAATCCACGCTGTAACGGTAGTACCGATATTAGCACCCATAATCACATGAATTGCCTGCTTCAAGGTCATCAGCTTTGAGTTTACAAAACCGACAACCATAACCGTTGTTGCAGAGGAACTCTGAATAACGGCGGTTACACCAAGACCGGTGAGCAGACCTGCAAGCTTACCCGATGTCAGCTTACCGATCATAATTTCAAGCTTACTGCCTGCGCTTCGCTCCAGTGCGCCGCCCATAAGGTTCATTCCGAAAAGAAATAAGCATAGCCCGCCTATGAGCGTAAGTACGTCAAAAATGTCCATTTACACAACCTCATATCTTTATAATCTATTCTTCAAACGCATTTTACTTGCATTTTAAGATTATTTTACAGCGACAGTGTAAAATCGGTAATCATATCCGTGTAAAATCGATGTAAAATTGAATAGCGGCAGAGAGGTGTTAATCTCCCTGCCGCTATTGATATTTATTGAATCATCAACAAACAGTTTAACAGTCAAATTCTTCAACGTATTTTCGTTATGAATGAAGAAAGCGCCATGCGAAATGCACGGCGCTTGATCTTTTAGACTATCATAGTGACTTTTCTCTGCAAATCTCCCCGGAAAATTGGCGTAGCAGTTGGCGTAGTGGCATAGTTTTTTAAGGTTCTAAACCACCGAAAGCCCGCATAACTACTAGGATTCTTTGAACTGTATTAGTCTAGTGGCTTCATTGTGGGGAACAAGAGCACATCCCTTATTGAAGCGGAGTCGGTGAGGAGCATAACGAGTCTGTCTACGCCGAATCCGAGTCCACCTGTGGGAGGAAGCCCGTATTCGAGAGCGGTAATATAGTCATAATCCACCTGTGCCTTACTCTCAGGATCAACAGCGAGTCTGTCTGCGACCTGCTTTTCGAATCTCTGCTTCTGATCTATGGGATCGTTAAGCTCAGAAAAGGCGTTTCCAAACTCGGTAGCATTAATGAAATACTCGAATCTCTCGGTAAACGCCGGATCATCGGGCTTACGCTTAGCAAGAGGGCTGTTTTCTACGGGATAATCGTAAATAAAGGTCGGCTGAATGAGGTTTTCTTCAACAAATGCATCAAAGAATTCGACGAGAATAGCCCCCTTTGTAGGGATCTCGGGCAGCTCTACGTGCTTTTCTTTAGCTATCGCGATAGCTTCTTCGTCCGTCTCTATGGCAGCGAAATCAACACCCGAATATTTCTTGACAGCCTCGATCATCGTCATTCTTTCCCAGTGTCCGAGATCTATCTCCTTACCCTGATAGTTTATCTGAAGAGTTCCGCAAACCTTCATAGCAACCGTCTTCATCATCTCCTCGACGAGATCCATCATTCCGTGAAAATCCGTATAAGCCTGATAAAGCTCGATCGATGTAAATTCCGGATTATGTTTGGTATCCATTCCCTCGTTACGGAAAATACGTCCTACCTCATAGACCTTATTCATACCTCCTACGATAAGTCGCTTAAGGTAAAGCTCGGTCTCTATACGAAGAACCATATCCATATCGAGAGTATTATGATGAGTATAGAAGGGGCGCGCAGACGCACCTATCTCAAAGGGCGTCAGGATAGGAGTATCGACCTCAAGAAAGCCCTTACTGTCGAGATAACTGCGAAGCTCGCGAAGTATGAGACTACGCTTTACGAAGGTATCCTTTACCTCGGGATTCACGATAAGGTCAACGTAACGCTGACGGTATCTGGTATCTCTGTCGGTAAGTCCGTGGAATTTTTCGGGAAGAGGAAGAAGTGACTTTGCGAGAAGGACGATCTTCTGCGCATGAACCGATATTTCTCCGGTCTTTGTTCTGAAGACGAATCCCTCAACTCCGATTATATCGCCGATATCCCATTTTTTAAAATCCGCATATTCAGACTCCCCGATGTCATCGCGGCGGAAATAGACCTGAATATTTCCCTCTCCGTCGTCAAGGTGACCGAACGATGCCTTACCCATTATTCTGCGGCTCATAAGTCTACCTGCTATAGAAACTCTAAGTTCGGACTCGTCGGCAAAGGTCTCCTTTATGATCTTACTTGTAGACGTAACGTCATATTTAGTGATAGTAAATGGATCTTTTCCAGCATCTCTGAGCTCGGAAAGCTTATCTCTTCTTATCTGAAGTATCTCGCTGAGATTTTCCTGTGTATTTACTTCCTGAACGTTTTCGTTTCTGTTGTCTTCCATTTTAAAATGCCTTTCAGTTATTCCGATCTTATTTATTTATGCTCATTATTTCGAGAACTACCTCGCCTGCGGGAGTATCAACGGTAACGCTTTCGCCAACCTTATGTCCGATCAAAGCCTTGCCTATCGGGGACAAGTCGGATATCTTATGCTGAAGCGGAGAAGCCTCGGTGGATCCGACTATAGTGTACTCGATGTCTGTATGTTTGGTCGAATTGAAGACGAGAACCTTTGCTCCTACGTTTACGGTATCGGTGCTTATCTGATCGTCGGATATTACCTTAACGTTTCTGAGCATATCCTCGAGTTCCTTGATACGACCCTCTACCTTTGCCTGCTGAGTTTTCGCCTCATCGTATTCACTGTTCTCGGAAAGATCTCCGAAGGAGCGGGCGATCCTTATACTTTCAACGATCTCCTTACGTTTATCGGTTTTGAGGTATTCAAGTTCATTCTGAAGTTTTTCAAGACCTTCTTTGGTGAGTGTAAGCTGTTGTGCCATGGTTGTTTTCTCCTATCGCAAATATATTTATTGAATTATATTATTTTTATTTCTTATTCTACCGTTTGACCGTAGAGCACGCCGAGTGCCTTTTGTATCTGAGTATCCTCATCTTCAGTGAGTATCAGAATGTTTTTATCCCGATGCTCCTCGCTCATTTCGCAGACAACGTCGGGACTTAGTCCGACCCCGTCGTAACTGGCAACGCCGGGCGCGGTATAGGTACTGTAAGTGATCTTGATCACTCCGCCGTTCGGAAGAGGATACAGGCTCTGCATAACTCCTTTTCCGTAGGTCGTCATTCCGACCGTTATAACATCCGCGTTATTATGGTGCATAGCCGCGGTGAAAAGCTCTGCCGCGCTTGCGGTAAATTCGTTTGTCAAAATCACCGTTTTTCCGGCATGCTTAAATTCTTTATCTACTCCCGAGCTTACCTTATCCGTGCAGTAGTAGGCTCTATCGGTCTCGATCACCGTCTTTTCTCCGCTCTTATCGGCCGCCTCGAGAACAGGAACTCCGTCTCCGAGCATAAAGGAGAGGACTCCTACGACGCTATCGAGCTGACCGCCCGGATTATCGCGAAGATCGAACACAAAGTGCTCTGCCCCGCTGTTTTTCATTTCAAGGTACTGTGTTGCGAGCTGTTCGACCGTGGTCGCGTCAAACTCAAGTATACGGATAAGTGCCGTCTTTTCATCGGAAAGCATATTTGACATTACCGACATGGTTTTGAAATCGTCACGTGTTACCGTCAGGGAAAACTCCTCGCCGTCTCTCAAAATACCGAGAGTGACCTTCGAGCCCTTCTTTCCCTTTGCCTTTTCTATAGCCTTATCATATCCGATATCGGAAATCTTTTCGCCGCCTATGGCAACTATACGGTCTCCACTCTTCACGCCCGCCTTATCGGCAGGAGAATCGGAGTATACGAAAAAAACGTTTATGGCCGTGTTTTCCTCGTCCCATCCCATAAGGATACCGAGTCCGACCGCGTCGCCGTTTACCTGCTGAATATACTCCTCGTATTCCTTGGCGTTCCAGTAATATCCGTATTTATCCCCCGTTTTAGCAATATAAGCCCTTATGAGTGCGTCGGTGATCTCCTCATCGGTAAG
>JAFTIN010000078.1 GCA_017456895.1 Clostridia bacterium | reverse complement strand
CTCTCAAGGCTTGAGAAGATGTATAAGGTTTGGCAGTCGGGCAATCCCTCCTGCTGGATCGGTCCCATCTGGGGCAACGCTAACTATATGTGCTTCCGTGCGCTCCTTGATTACGGCTACGTGGAGGAAGCGCGCGAGCTGGCAAAGAGGACGGTCGAGCTCTTTGGCAAGGGTATTGAGAAGCACGGTGATATGCACGAGTATTACGATCCCGACACCGGTGAGGGCGTACACAATCTCTCCTTCCAGAGCTGGAATCTGCTCGTAAACAATATGATCGCGTGGCTTGAGGGCAGAGACGTAGTAACCGAGTTTTAAATATGAAAAACGATAAATGGATATGGCTTGACCCCGAGGTCTGTCCCGAATACCAAACCACCGAGCTTCACCCCTTCGGCAAGAATAAGGAAAGCTATGCGGTCGTTGAATTTTTGAGAACCTACACATTTACCTCCCGTCCCGTATCGATGAAGCTGCGTTTCAGCGCGGATACGGTTGCGAGATTGTATATCAACGGACAGAGCACTCTTAACGGCCCTGTTTCCGTCGGTGGAGATTTTCTTGACAACCGTCCGGATCTTTCGCCCTATTGGAGATGGTACGCGAGCGAGCTCACGGTGATTTTTGGCGAGGGAGAGGACGACAGAGCAGGGGGCGTGATATATATGCCGCGCCGCGACAGACAGATCGATCTTCACGCCTTGGTACAGCTTATGCCCACCTCGTTCTGCGATTTTTCGAAGGGGCACGGCGGACTCTTGGTTGTGGCTGAGGTGAGACTTGCGGATGGCACCACGGAGGAGATCTCAACAGACGAGACCTGGCTTGCAAGAAGGCTTACGCAGTACGTAGCGCCCGATTGCTACGATGAGACGCGCGGTGAGGATATCCCCCTGTCACGGGCGGCTCTGACCGAGGACATCTGGCAGGCAAGGACTGCGCCGATACCCACCCGTGTGGAGAATTTGATATATCCCGACGGCGGACAGGGTATAAGAGTGGAGGCGGACTCCGAGCTCGAGATACCCTTACACCTTGAAAGGATATATGCCGGATACCTATCCCTCGACCTCCGCTCGGACGGTGAGGTGGAAATAGAGGTCTTGCTCCGCGAGCTTGCCGATGACACCTCCGGAACGTCGGAGAGGTTGACCTTCTTGGGCTCTGCACATTATACAGGCCTGAAGATACATAGCGCGGGTACGCTCTACGTCAAGATAGCTAACCGATCCCGCACCCCGTGTGAGGTAAACGTCGGTATAGTACGGACCTATCTGCCCTCTATGACCGATGCGGAAGCTCTGACGTCCGATACCGAGCTTAATGAGATTCTCGCCAACTGCAAGCACTCGCTGAAGTATTGCAGACAGTATATTCATTTGGACAGTCCGAGGCACCTTGAGCCTCTTGCCTGTACAGGCGATTACTATATCGAGACCCTGATGAGCGCCTTTTCCTATGCGGATATGTCGCTTGCCAAGCTCGATTGCTACCGCACGGCGGAGCTTATACTCGGCAACGGACGAATGTTCCATACCACATATAGCCTTATCTGGGTGAGAATGCTGTGGGACGTTTATATGATGAGCGCGGATCTTGCGCTTCTTACAGATTGCCGCGAGGCGCTCGATAGCCTGCTTCGGATGTTTGACGGGTACGTTGACGAGGGCGGAATAATAGACGATCCGCACGACTATATGTTCGTGGACTGGATCTATATAGACGGCTACTCGCTCCACCACCCGCCCAAGGCGCTCGGCCAGAGCGTATTGAATATGTACTATTACGGGGCGCTCGACTCCGCAGAAAAAATATACGCCGCACTTGGCGATAAAATCACGTCGGAGGCCACCCGTGTTAAGAAAAACGCGCTGAAAATGGCGATAAACGAGCGCCTATACGACGGGGAGACCGGCCTTTATTTCGAGGGAGAGAGCACTCCTACCCCCGAGGAGCTTATCGGCGAATGGATGCCAAGGAATACCTCTAAGCGCTATTACCGCGTTAACTCAAACGCGCTTGCCGCAGCCTTCGGAGTAGCGGACAAGGACAGAGCGAGGCGAATTTTAGGGCGTATTCTTACGGACGGATCCTTCTCTGACTACCAGCCGTATTTTGCTCACTTTGTCCTCGAGGCAATTTTCAAGAATGACCTTACGGAGGAATTTACTCTGCACGTCATCGACCGTTGGCGTGAGCAGCACAGGATATGCCCGAAGGGCTTGGCAGAGGGCTTTTTACCTCCTGAGCCTACCTACCGTTTTGATCACAGCCATGCCTGGGGCGGAACACCTCTTTACTCGCTCCCACGCGCGCTTATCGGCCTTGAGATCCTCGAGCCGGGTATGAGAAAGATCAGGCTTAAGCCTACGCTGCTCGGTCTTGAATGGGCGAGGGTAGAGCTGCCGACGCCTCACGGCACGGTGACCGTCGAGCAAAGGCGAGGGGAGAATGTCAAGATAACCTCTGTTGACGGTATAGAAATCATTATTGAATAAAATACACGGGTATCGCCCATATGGCGGTACCCGTGTTGAGTTTTATAGGCTATTTGGCCTTTTTATGCGAAAAGTCCCCTTAAGAAGAGCTCTATGTTGGCGTACTGCGACATGCAGATAAGTCCTATCGACATGATGATACAGCCGATGATGTTAAGCCTTGAGAGCTTCTCTTTGAAGAATACCGCGGAGGCTATAGCGCTGAGCAGAAGCACGCCGGCGTTGTCGAAGGTGTAGACGAGAGTTGTGTCCGCGCCCTCAAGAGCGATAACGAGAGCGTTGATCGCAAGAGCGGAAACGAGAGCTGTAAGGAGAAGGAATGCGAGCGAGAGCTTGGTCTGCTTGAAGGCCTTCAGAGTATTCTTTCCTTCTTTAACGACCAGCTGTACGAGTGAGATCACCGCCGCACCGATAAAGGTAACTGCCACCATCTCCTCCTTCTCACTAACGCCGGTGAGCTCCTGCTGCACGTTGAGGAGCACGCCGTAAAGACCGTTGGCAAGGCCGAGCAGAGTGCAGATTATGAGGAAGAAGGTCCTGTGCTTCTTGTGCTCCTCCTTGTCCTCGCCCTCGTTCTCCTTCTTGCTTATCATAAGCACCGAGGCAAAGATGATGAGGATGGATACGAGCTGTACGACCGAGAAGGGAACCTCGAAGAAGAGCCAGGACACGATAGCGGGAACAACGATTCCGCCCGTAAGGCTGAATGTCATAAGTATCGAGTAGGGGCCGGTTGCGGAGGCCTTGATAATGAAGGCGTCGTAGCCGTAGAGGATAAACGCATTGATTACGCCGAGCAGTACGGTGAGCCAGCCGCAGGAGAAGGTGAAGCCTGAGAATATGAAGGAAACTACGGTCACGATAAGGCCGCAGATCACCGCAAAGACGGGGGTTGTCAATCCCTTATCACCGGGATAGTGATCTGTGTAGAGTCTGGTGAATAAGGATTGCAGAGTGTAAAGAAGTATTACAAGTGCGATAATTAATGCGGTATACATATTTTCTCCTTGAATTTTTGTCATCAAGATTATAGCAGATAAATCGATCAAAGTCAATGAAATATAAATAAAAGATGAAATTATTAAAAAATATGAAATAATCTTAAAATATACTTTAAAATCTTGTGTTATTGAGTACATAGTGATACAATATGACTGATAAATCAATATATGAGGTATGCAATGGAATTTTTATCAAAGCTCTACACCCTCGTTACTTCAACTATGGAAACACCCACAAATTACGGTTGGTTCCACCTTGTCTGCATCGGAACAATGATACTCGTTACCGTTCTGGTGTGCCTTGGCTTCCGCAGGTCCTCCGACGAGGCGGTCAACCGACTGGTCGCTGCGGTGTGGGTAATTCTTGTGGTTTTTGAAGTATATAAGCAGCTTATTTTCGGTTTTAGCCTTGAGGACGGCAGGTTCGTTTGGGATTACGCGTGGTACGCCTTCCCCTTCCAGTTCTGCTCATCTCCTCTGTACATACTCCCGATAATCGCCTTTACGAGAAATGAGAGGGTGCGCGACTTCTGTATCGCGTATATGATGACCTTCTCACTCTTTGCCGGCATCGCGGTATTCTGCTATCCCAATGACGTCTTTATAAGCACCATCGGTATCAATATACAGACCATGGTTCATCACGGCTCGCAGATCGTCATGGGCGTATTCTTCGCTGTAAAGTACAGAGATAAGTTCTCGTCGGGCTTCTTCTTTGGCGGCGCTCTGGTCTTTGTTATTATGAGCTTTATTGCCATGGTTCTCAACGTCGGCGTATATCACGCCTTCGGTATCTACGGAATAGACGAGACATTCAATATGTTCTATATCAGTCCGTACTTTGAGTGTACTCTCCCTGTTCTTAACACAGTCTGGGAGAAGCTCCCGTACCCCGCGTTTGCCGCGACTTACTTCTTTGGCTTTATACTCGTCGCTCTTATCGTGTACGGCGTACTTGCATTGCTTATCCGCGGACCGGTGTATGTTACCCATCGCCTCCCCACCAAGGGCGCGAGGATAAGAAGGCATATTTGCTAACTTAAATTGTCAAATTTGGCAAATTAATGCCAAATCGGTGAATAAAAAATACTTTGTGGAACCCATCACCTATACAGATGGGTTTCGCTTTTTGAGGTAAAAACAGTGATGGATACCCTGAATTACAAGAGGATAACGAGACTGTCGGCCATAGTGTTCGTCGCGCTTGAGCTGATCCTTTTTCCGCTTATACAGCTCACCCCTGCGAGAGTTTCCGAGGTTGCGTGCTACCTCGCTATAGTCTTTGTCGCGCTCTTTGCCGCCGTCACCTCTGGGGGCGAGAAGGAGGGACACCTTATCAGGCTCGGCATACTCTTTACCCTTGTCGCGGACTACTTTCTTGTCCTTGCGGACGACGCTCAGCTCGAGGGAGTTATAGCCTTTATCGCCGTTCAGCTCTGCTACTTTGCTTATCTGTTTAAGAGGGAAGAGCGGACAAAGGTCAGAGTTGTCAATGCCGCGTCACGTATCGTTCTGTCGATCCTTCTTGTGATAGCTGCCATTGTCGTCCTCGGTGAGGACACCGACGCCCTCGCAATAGCCTCCGTCCTCTATTACGGCAACCTGGTTGCCAACGCCGTCTTTGCCTTTGCGCTTGGCAAGGAGGAGCGGATATTCGCTGTAGGCCTCGTCCTGTTCGGCATGTGTGATCTCTGCATCGGCCTTGAGGTGCTGTGCAGCTCATATCTTGAGTCCTCGGTTATGGACTTTATGTACGGAGCTAACCTCAATCTCCCGTGGGTATTCTACCAGCCGTCGCAGACGCTTATCGGCCTTAGACTCCTCACTATGGTGAGGGAGGATGAGAAACACTAAATGAAAATCGAATAAGGGAAAGCCGTCCTCGTTTCTTCGAGGACGGCTTTTGATAATAAAAAAACACCACACAA
>JAFTIN010000077.1 GCA_017456895.1 Clostridia bacterium | reverse complement strand
CAAATACCTCGATAAAGGTGGAACGCACGGACGAGTCGATTATTTTTTTTACGGCATTCTCTCTTGTGAGCAGATATTGTATTACTGCCTCTGCGTACTTGAGATAGTATTCTTTAGTTACCGGTACAAGTCCGTTCTTATTCCACGTATCGTGCTCAAAGCGCTCGCGCACGTCCTTTATCAGATAAAGAATAAAATCGTTCTTGTCGGTGAAATGCTTGTAGAAGGTTGCGCGACGGACTCCTGCCTTCTCACAAAGGCCGTTTACTGTGATGTCCTCAACCGTCATCTCTTCAAGAAGGGCGAAGAAAGAGTTCGTCAGTGCTGCTTTCGTTTTGATGATTCTAAGGTCTTCTTTTTTTGCCATTTTTACTCTCCGATGAAATAAAAAATACAGCTTCAGAATGCAGTACGCGGACTCGAAATCAAGCTTTGCACTGCTTTATTCCTTGCCAAAAAAACAATCAACGTAGAAAATTATACAACATTTGTATCGTTAAGTCAATAGAGAATATAATTTTTTTGACCAAAAAGTGAAAAAAGTCGAAAATTGTATAAATATTTTGATCATGTATTAGATGTACTAATACCCTCATTAAAAATACAGTTACTATAAATTTCCATACCTATTGAAAAAATGCTCTTAATCATATATAATTAAAGTAATTTTTTATTTTTTTGGCGGCCGAAAGGTCGGGAAAGGTATATTATGATTGAAAAAAGACTATACGAACAAATACTCAGTATAGCTCTCTCGGGAGGCGCTGATTTTGCTGAGGTGTATTGCGAGTACACTCACAACGGTAGAATATCGCTTCTAAACGAGAGAATAGAGTCCATAACCGACGAGGTCGTATCCGGTGTGGGTATCCGCGCCTTTCGCGGCACCTCTACTGTTTACGGCTCTACCTCTGACACCACACCTCTCGGTCTTATCAAGTGCGCTCGCTCGGTAGCTGCGGCTATGGGTGAGGTCGGAGAAGGGCAGAGCGTTGTTCTCACCGAGCGCATTTTTCCAAATATTCACCCCGTGCGCATCGCTCCGGCATCTGCAGAGACGTCTATAAAGACGGATCTTCTTAAGCTCGCGTGCTCGAGCGCGAAGGCGTACGATAAGAGAATAATACAAGCGGCAGGAAACCTTCTCACGGTAGATCATACCATAGAGATCGCAAATTCCGAGGGACTGCTCACCTCGGATAGACATATCCGTACCCGTATGGCGGTCAGCGCCATTGCTTCCGACGGCACCGAGACTCAGTCGGGCTCTTGCTCTCCCGGCCGCGGTATGGGACTTGAGGTCTTTGAGATGTTCAAGCCTGAAGACATTGGTACAGAGGCAGCAAGACAGGCTATGGTCAATCTCGGCGCGGTATACTGTCCTGCGGGTCAAATGCCCGTAGCGATAGAGTCCGGCTTCGGCGGTGTTATCTTCCACGAGGCCTGCGGTCACTCGCTTGAGGCTACATCGGTTGGTATCGGTTGCTCTGAAATGTGCGGTAAGCTCGGTCAGAAGGTAGCTAACGAGAAGGTTACCGCTATAGATGACGGCACGATTCCCGGCGCATGGGGATCTGTCAACATCGACGACGAGGGACATCCCACACAGCGCAACGTCCTTATCGAGAACGGTGTGCTGAGGAGCTATATGATCGACCGTCTCGGCTCTCGCAGAATGGGTATGCCCTCTACGGGTAATGCCCGCAGACAGAGCTATGCGTATGAGCCAACATCACGTATGACTAACACCTTCATTGATAACGGCCCGGACAGGAACGAGGATATCATTGCCTCTATCGAATACGGCCTGTACGCTAAGTCCATGGGCGGAGGCTCGGTCAATCCTCTCACCGGTGACTTCAACTTTGCGGTAAACGAGGGGTATATTGTTAGAAATGGTAAGATCTGCGAGGCTGTCCGCGGCGCATCGCTTATCGGCAACGGCTCTAAGATCATTCAGGACATCGATATGGTCGGTCAGAATCTTGCGACAGGTCAGGGCATGTGCGGCTCCTCCTCCGGTAGCGTTCCTACCGACGTTGGTCAGCCCCTTATCCGCGTATCAAATATCACAGTAGGAGGCAGATAAATGAACTTTGACTTATTAAAAAATGCGCTCGTTAAGGCTCTTTTGGAAGAAGGCCTCACCGAGTACGAAATATATTACATGAGCGACGAGAGCGTCTCCGTCGCTACGCTTAATAAGGAGGTAAATTCCTTCTCATCCTCCGAGAGTGGTGGTCTTTGTCTTAGAGTTCTCGTTGACGGTAAGATGGGCTATGCCTCCACCGAGCTTATGAGCGAGTCCGAGATGGCTGAGCTGCCTCGCCGCGCTAAGTCAAACGCCGAGGCTACCGAAAAGCCCGATACCGTAGGAATCTATGCGGGCTCGGACAGCTACGAGGAGCTTAAGATCAAGAAGGTTGAGCTTCTCTCTGCGGCAGATCTTAAAGACTATGCAATAAAGACGGGCGAGGCTCTCTTTGCCAAAGATCCCGCTGTTAAGGAGGGAACCTCCTCTCAGGCTATCTGTGCCGGAACAACCGTAAGACTCGTGAACTCTCACGGTGTTGATCTCTCGCTTGACTGTGGCATAAACGCTCTTATAGGAGAGGCTGTAGTTGGTGTTGGAGATGAGAACCAGCAGGACTACTCCTTCAAGATCCTTACAGGTGATGAAACGGTCACCGAGGTGGTAGATGAGGCTGTTAGCGAGGCTCTTGCGAGGATTGGCGCAGGATCGGTTGATTCCGGAAAATATAACGTAGTTATAAGCGGTAACCAGATGCGCTCACTCCTATCCGTATTCTCTTCTGCTTTCTCCGCTAAGGCGGTCATAGACGGTATGTCGAGGCTCAAGGGCAAGGAGGGCGAGAAGATCGCGTCCGAGATAGTTACCATCACCGACGATCCTCAAAGAGAGGGAAACGCGGTTGGAACCACGTTTGATGCTGAGGGTGTTGCAACTCACCGTAAAGCGGTAGTTGAGGCGGGCGTTCTCAAGACCTTCCTCCATAACAGAGAGACGGCTCTTGCTATGGGCAAGGAGACTACTGCAAACGCTTCCAAGGCGGGATACTCCTCCCCCATCGGCATAAGACCGTATTCCTTTGCTATTGAGCCCGGCGACAAGAGTCAAGACGAGCTCTTCGCTATGGCCGGCGACGGAATTTATATTACCGAGATCAACGGCCTACATGCAGGCGCAAACCCCGTTAGCGGCGACTTCTCGCTCCAGTCGGCGGGCTTCCTTATCAAGGATGGCAAGAAGGCTGAGGCTGTTAAGGGCTTCACGGTAGCGGGCAACTTCTTCGAGCTTATGAAGAGTATTTCCTCCCTCGGCAACAAGCTTGAACGCGGCGTTACTACCGGCTTTACCGGATTCTGCTCTCCCGATGTTCTCGTTCCGGGTATGAGCATAGCAGGAAAATAAATCCTGTTTTTGTAAATAATAATTATCATTTAAGCGGATTTGCTACTGCAGATCCGCTTTTATTATTCTGTTGCATCAATTATATACTATTATGTTTTGCCCGTCGGTCTTTTTGAAAAAACTTTTTTCTGACTATCCTCTTGACAATTTCTTTTTCGTTTGATATAATATATTTAACAATTAGGTTAAATGTTAAATATCTTCATCCCACAAACCGGATATCGGGGAACAGAGGATATTGAACGTTTTCCTAATTATATGGAAAGGAAAAACAAATGAGCTTACAGTCAACACTTAAGGCGCTCTCCGATCCGATAAGGCGAGAGATCCTCGATATGCTTAAGGGCGGCAGAATGTCCGCCGGAGACATAGTCTCGCATTTCGAGGTAACGGGTGCATCCATCTCGCGTCATCTTTCGGTTTTAAAGGACGCCGACCTCATACGCGATAAGCGTGAGGGAAAGTTCATCTACTATGAGTTGAATACCTCTGTGCTTGAGGATATTTTACTCTTTGTCAAGAATCTGAAAGGAGATAAACATGATTCGTAAAAACAAATGGAAGATCCTTATTTCTTCCTTATTGATTATTGTTCCTTCTATTGCAGCTCTTATCCTCAAGGATATGGTTAAAAAGGCTCTTCTCGGCGCCTGGTATTTCACTTGGATAATGCCGGTTCTCATGCTGCTGATTCATTTCTTCTGCATATTCCTTACTCTCAGGGACAACGCCTCGAGAGAGCAGAGCTCAAAGATACTAAATCTTTGCTTCTGGATAATACCCGCGATATCGATATTTGTCAGTAGTATCTTTATGATGATCGCGCTCGGCCTCATCACCTTCACACTTAAAATGATCGTACCTCTATTTATTTCTCTTACCTTTATCATTATGGGCAATTTTATGCCCAAGGCAACGAGAAACCGCACTTTTGGTATAAAGGTGAAGTGGGCTCTTGCCAACGACGATAACTGGGCGGCTACACACCGCTTCAGCGCCAAGCTCTGGGTAATCTGCGGCCTTGCGTTGATCCCTCTTTGCTTCGTTCCGTTTAAGATATCCATATTCTTAGTGATCGCCGTTACTGTTGCCTGTTGCCGCGGTCATTCCTCCCATTGTTTATTCCTATCTTTTCTACAAGCGTCAGATCAGAGAGGGCACCGCAACCGAGGAGGAATACAGGAATTATGCTTCTGCAGGCAAGGATAAAAAGTCCTCTATTGCTGCCGTCATCATTTTCTCTGTTCTTATCGTGCTTATTACGATAATGATGTTCGTAGGCAAGATTGACTACACCCTTACCGATACCTCACTTAGCATTGATACAACTTACGGCGGCGCACTCACTCTTGACTATGCCGACATTGACAGTGTTGAATATGACGAGGACGGCATAGATGGAGTCAGACTTAACGGTTACGCCTCCGCGAAGATCCTATTTGGCCTCTTCGATTCTGAGGATATCGGACACTACGTTCGCTACACCTATACGGGAGGCGGTCCGGTTATCGTCATTCATACCGGTGATGAGATACTCGTTATCGCAGATGAGACTCCCGAGCTTACTAAATCTCTCTTCGATGAGATATACGCGAAAGTAAAATGATAGGCAAGCTGAAAAAATCTTAAAGGAACACCTTGGTACGCTTCTTTTCTTCGCTTCTTCAGGGCTTGTAGGCGGCTTTTTCACGGGACTGTTTTTGCTTGAAAGCTATCAGAAGAGATCCGTCTACAGATGATCGATCAAGGAGTGATGAGGGTGGCCCTCCGCGTAGTCACCGTTATTCAGGGTGCTACGTAGGGTGTCCTACTCGGTGCTATCAAGATACTCCATGCTCGCCCACGCAGGCTGCCATCTCGTGTCAAAGCTGATAGGGGGTAGTATTTATATAAAAGAAAAACTGTACAGAGCATCGCAAGGCGCTCTGTACAGTTTTTGTATAAATATGTAAATCAAAAGTTACAAAATATCAAGATTATCTATAATATAATCGACGTTATCCGTTGAGTACTCTATAT
>JAFTIN010000076.1 GCA_017456895.1 Clostridia bacterium | reverse complement strand
CTCCTTTCGCCACCATTTTACACTGCGGGGAAATATTAATCAATAGCTTTTGTCCATGCGGTTAATATAAAAGACTGATCGGTAATTTTACTATCAAAAAACGCGACGGTGGCCGCCGCGTTTTCGTTTTACCAGAGCTGAACGAGCATAACGATCAAGGGCATGGTCGCTATGCAGAGTATAGTCGATACCGTGACGAGTCTTGAGACGTAGGGCGCGTCGCAGTCGTACTTCTCGGCAAACATAGTTGCGCTGGTCGCGGCGGGCGCAGAGACCATAATGGCAATAACGAGTTCTACCGTGTCACTTATCGGCAGGAAGAGGGATAAAAGCTCCATAACGCCGACTGTAGCTATCGGGAGGGCAAGATGCCTTAAAATGAGAAAGACGTACATATACACGTCCTTAAAGAAGCCGTGGAGGTCGAGCTCGGCAAGGCGGAGACCTATAACCACCATGGAGAGGGGCGCAACGAGATTCTTCAGCATAAGGAGGCTATCCGAGATGATACCGAGATGCGCGGAGGAGAGCGTTGCGTTATTTACCCCGAGGATAAGGAGCAGAAGCCCTATTACCGAGGCGAGGGTGACGGGGTGGAATATTACCTTCTTTATCGACACCGCCTTTGCTCCGGAGAGCTGCTCGTGACAGTCACAGTCCTCGTCGTTGCGCATGTGCTCAAGACCGTCGGTACAGAGCTTGACTCCGAGAGTCCAGAGGAAGAGGTTGAAGGTAATGTTGTATATCGAGGCGTAGATAGCTGCCGTAGGATCGGGAATTATGGCCTGGATAAGGGGAATGTCCATAAACGCCGCGTTTGAGAATATCGTAGCAAAGCGGAGCATTCTGCAGGCTCCGTCGGGCGCCTTTCTGAATACGGGTATGGCGACCGCGGTAAAGATGATATGCGCAAGGAAGGAGAGAAAGAAGGTCATAAGGCAGCCGAGCCAAATGTCCGAGAAGCTCGCGTCACAGGAAAGGTACGCGTATACGATAAGACAGGTCTGCGCAATGTAGAGCACGAGATTTGAGATCCCTTTGCCGAAAACGTCGGTACAAAGCTTGCACTTTTTCATAATAACGCCGGGTACCATCATGATGAATAGTATCGCGACGTTGATAACAAGATCAATAATGTTCATAAAGTCTCCGTCAAATCTTATGTTACGAAAAATATTCTACCATAAAAGAGTGTGTATGTCAATCAAGAAAACCTAAGAAAAAAATGGAAAAGCACTTGACAAAGGCGCGCGTATGATGTAATATATAAAAAGTATTTTTGAGAGTTACTCTCATTTTAGGAGAATATATGGGATATAAAACGGGAAAAAGGGAGCTCATATTGGAGCTTCTCTCACGCGATGCGGATGCATCGTATACAATTGAACAGATCGCTGCCGCGATCACCGATGACGGCCACGGCAAGAGCACGGTGTACCGCCTTGTCTCCGAGCTTGTGGATGCAGGGTGCCTAAGACGCCTGTCCGACGGAAGGACAAGACATGCCACCTATCAGTACGTCGGTGAGGAGCACTGTCACAGACATATGCACCTTAAGTGTAAGGGCTGCGGCAGACTGATACACCTTGACGAGGGATTGTCGCGCGATTTTGAGAAAAAAATACTTTCTCTCGGCGGCTTTTTGCTCGAGGAGGGCAGCTTCCTCTTCGGTACCTGCAGAGAGTGCACGGAGGTGGGCAGATGAGAAATGCGTTTATGCTCCACGCGGAGCATTCCACACACGGCTCGGTTGCCGACTTTCTCTCGGACAAGCTCGGCAGATTCGGCGAGTTCCTCGACGAGGTAGTGCTCCACGGCATAATAGATACCCTGAAGCTGGTGCTCTTTTTATTTTTCACCTATCTTTTGATGGAATTTATCGAGCACAAGGCCTCGGAAAGGATAAAGCAAGGTATGATTCGGGCCGGCAGCCTCGGCCCTCTTATAGGCGCGATTTTCGGCGCTGTACCGCAGTGCGGCTTCTCTGCCGCGGCGGCGAATCTCTATACCGGCAGGGTGATCACGCTCGGTACTCTTGTCGCAGTTTTTCTATCAACCTCTGACGAGATGCTCCCGATACTTGTCGCAGGAAATATGAGAATTGACAAGATTTTGTTAATTATACTTTACAAATGCGCGGTTGGAATCGCTATCGGCTTTGGAATTGATCTTTTGCTTAAATTACTCAAGGTGAAAAAAGAGGAGATAAACATTGATGAGATCTGTGACAATGACGACTGCCACTGCGAGAGGGGAATAGTCCGCTCGGCTATACATCATACACTGAGCGTCTCACTCTTCGTGCTCCTTGTTACAATGGGCGTGAACGCTATTGTGTTCTTTGCCCTTGACGGTATATTCTCTTCGAGCGTGTTTGCTCTCCCGGTGGTGAGTCACATTCTTTCGGCCTTGATCGGCCTTATACCCAACTGCGCCTCCTCGGTAGCGCTTACACGTCTTGCCATGGCGGGAGTTATCTCAACCGGTTCTATGATGTCAGGGCTCTTTGCAGGCGCGGGCGTAGGACTGCTCATCCTCTTTAAGATGAACAAGAGAGTGAAGGAAAATCTCATCATCACAGCGATACTCGTGGGTGTTGGTGTTATATTCGGCCTACTGGCAGATCTTATCGGTCTTTCGCTCATCTAAATGTGAAATATTCTTAAAGTAATATATTTATAATAAATATAGGTATAAAATTTAATAATTTTGCGATAAAATATAATTATAGATTTTTACGCTTTGAAAGGAGGAAAATATGGAAAGATGGGTAAAAAGAACCATTGAGCTCGGTGCAGGTCTTGTGTTCACCGGTAAGAGTAATCCCTCGGTCATTCCTTATTATCCTCAGAAGACCGAGATCTCGGGTGAGGAGGAGCAGTACTTTCACAGGACCTACCCCGAGAAGAAGGGGATCTCCTCGGGACGCCTTTTGGCTATGCTCAAGGCTATCGAGAAGGAAAAGCGCGCGAACATACACTCGCTTTTATGCCTTAAAGACGGAGAGGTCATCCTTGAGTGCTCTCATCCCGGCTACAGCGTCAACACTTGGCATCTCTCACACTCTATGTCCAAGACAGTCACCGGAATAGCTGTCGGTATGCTGGTGGATGACGGTATGCTCAGCGTAGACACGCGCCTGTGCGATATTTTCCCCGAACGCGCGTATAAGGACACGTATTTTGAAAAAATAACGGTGAAGCACCTGCTTACAATGACCTCCGGAGTGAAGTTTTCTGAGGCAGGCTCGGTCACGGAGTCGAAATGGACGGATGCCTTTTTTGCTTCCTCCTGCGCATTTGAACCGGGCACGGATTTTGCCTACAACAGCATGAATTCCTACATTCTTGCAGCTATAGTGGTGAAGCTCACGGGCAGGACGCTTACCGACTTTCTCGATGAGAGGCTCTTTGGCCCTCTTCACATCACCAATCGCTTCTGGGAGGTGAGCGCGGAGGGAATAGAGAAGGGAGGCTGGGGCCTGTATCTCTCTGCCGAAAGCTGGGCAAAGATAGGCTATATGATGCTCTTGGGCGGCGTATTCGAAGGAAAGAGGATATTATCCGAAAAATGGGTTGCCGAGTCGCACCAAAGACATGCGAAGACTCCGGATACTATAGGTCACTTTGATTACGGCTATCAGCTCTGGACATCGAGAGACGGAGACGACTATCTCTTTAACGGTATGCTGGGTCAGAACGTGTGGGTATGTCCGAAAAACGGTCTTGTCGTGGTTATCCTCGCGGGAAACAACGAGCTCTTTCAGAACAGTCCGTCGCGATCGATAGTTGAAAAATATTTGTCTATCGATCTGTCAAATGATCTTGGCGAGTCCTGCTTCTCAGGTGATCTTCTCGCCCTTCGTGAGGCGGAGGAGCATTTCCTTGAATGCAGGCATTGGATAAGGCCGTACGTACCTAAGAAGAAACTGGGACAACGACTGGGCCTGCGTTCCTACTCGCGCTACCCCGAGGAGTGGAACGAGCTTATCGGCAAGTACCATTTCTCAAAGAACAGCGTAGGCATGGTGCCTCTTATCGTTAGGGCGATGCAGAACAACTTCCCAAGCACGCTCGACGGTATAGAGTTTGAGCGCGATGGCGATACTATATTTTTCATATATACCGAGGGCGGCACGTCCTACCGTCTCGAGGTCGGCTTCCGGGATTTTGCAGACAACGTAATAGATCTCCACGGTGAAAAATACATTGTCAGAGTTATGGGAGAGGCCATGGAGGATGAGGACAGGAATATGCTCTATAAGCTGGAGCTCCTGTTCCCCGAGCTGCCTAACAGCAGGATGATAAAGCTCTCCTTTACCGATGAGGATAGATTGCTTATGCGTATGTCGGAGATGCCTTCGGAGAAGATCGCCGAGGTCTTTATGAAGGAGATGAACGGTACAAACCCGAAGCTGAACGCATATATGGACATCATCGAGAAGAGAATTGGCAAAAACACGGCTAACAAGCGAATGACCGATACCTTTGCTCCAAGAATCATAGGCGCGCGTATCGGTTCCGAAAACTACACTCGTATTATGGACGAGGAGAGGGAGAAGCTGAAGGCGGGTCAGAAGACCTCAAGACTTATTGACACGGTCATAGATAAGCTGCTTCACGATGATGACGATGAGCTTTCCGTGCGCGGCTTTTTCGGTGAGATAGTCGATAAAATAAAATCTAAAATACCGCAAAAGCCTAAGGCAAGGCTCGGGCAAGGCGGCAAAGAGAAGGACACAAAGGAAGGGTAGAGCTCTCCGATTACATAGAAGGAGAGCTGCTCTTTTCGGTCGAAATCCGCACCGCGGACTACTCTGCTTTTTAGAGCAAAAAGGGCCTTACAGCCCCGAAAAAACAAAAAAGAACGGACTCCCAGACGGGGTCCGTTCTTCTTTTATAGACTTGCGAAATTTTCTGATTAGTCGAGGTTGAGCTTGTTGAGCATATCGCGAAGAGCCTTCGCCTCTTCAACGGAAATGGTAACGCCCTTACCCATCTTCTCGTGATCGGGAGACCAGGTGCGGATGTCGTAAACGGGCTCTCTCTCGTTCCAGCTGATAAGATTGAGCTCTTTGTTCCAGCCGTTGTTGCCTTCGCTAACGATACCGATCTTGTCAACTACTTCATACTTGATTTCAGGCATTGTCGTGTTCTCCTTATAATGTATTAAAAAGATTTTTTAATTTTAAATTAAGTATTTTAATTTATTTTAACATATACTTTTGCGCTTGTCAATAAATATATTAAAATATTATGAAAAAACTGTAAAAATTTCAATAATTGATATAAAAAGTCGGTTTTTTGGGTCAAAAAAGGCTTTGATGTGCCGATAAGTGGGCGAAATTTTCGACTGTGAAGGTAAATTAAGGGATAAAATACATTATTGCGAGGTTGATTTTTTCGTTGCAATATGCTACAATAACAGTATACTGCCGTACTGTGTGAAAAAATGGGCGAAGGCAGAGGTGACAAGCCGGCAGCCGGCGGACTCTGTTTA
>JAFTIN010000075.1 GCA_017456895.1 Clostridia bacterium | reverse complement strand
ACTTCCACTCTAACTCTAAGCGTATTGCAATCTCGGTTGCCTTCGTTATGGCTACCGTAGCCATCTCCGGTATTAAGCTCTCGATCGGATCGGTACATATCGCATTCTCATCGCTCCTCTCATGTATGATGCTCGGCACTCTGTTCTGCAATATCTGTGACTTCTCCGAGGATCTTATGAACAGGGCGGAGAAGTGGACGGCGCCCCTTCTCGTGCTCTTCTTCGTTATTAGTGGTGCAGAGCTTGATCTTGGAGTGTTTGCTAACCTCACATTCGTCCTTATCGGACTTATCTACATTTTCTTCCGCTCGGTCGGAAAGTATTTTGGTGCAGGCATTAGTGCACGTATGACGAACTGCGACGGAAAGACCTCAAAGTACCTTGGCATAACCTTACTTCCTCAAGCAGGCGTGGCTCTCGGTATGGCGAGCCAGGCTCTCAGCTTCGGTTCGGATACAGGTAAGATGGTTCAGTCCATAACTCTCTTCGCAGTTCTTATTTATGAGATCATCGGTCCCTTCCTCACAAAAATGGCTCTTACCAAGTCCGGTGACATTAAGCCCGAGGGCAGAATCAGCCGCCGTGACGAGCACGCAGAGAAAAAGCGTCTCGAGTCGGAGGTTAAGGCAGCCGAAGAGGCAAAGTAAAATTGCCAATGCAGTAATATAATTAATGATAGAGAAACGCCCCGTCTCGGGGCGTTTTTTCATTGAATTTCGGGCTTTCGTTTGCCTTTCAGATCCAACTTTCCACTCCTTCTTTTCCAATTTTCCACTTTTTTCACATTTCCCCCTTGACAAAACATTTTCAAAGTGCTACAATTGATGTATCTTTTATTTTTCCAAAAGCGTTTGAGCGAAAATTAGTAGCCGTCCGTCGGACTTGCAGAGAGCTGTCGTTTGGTGCGAGACAGAAGTATCGTGTTCGGTGAATTCATTTCGTGAGCTGTGGGCTTAAAGCTTTTTGCGAGTAGGCTTTTCCGGGTGCGACCGTTACATCGCCAAGGGTGTGTTGGCACCCGATGAGGCTCATGCCGTGAGGTATGGGTGAAACAGTGTGGTATCACGTTTTTGGACGTCCTGTGCTTTTTATAGCATAGGGCTTTTTTCTTTATTTAGATTGACTTATAAGATGGTCTGCCAACGTAACGAAAGAATAAATAACACTTCATGTTAATTTACGTAGCGTAGGGAAATGCTAATTACGATTAACATTTTTTGCCGTTATGCGAGTTATATAAAACCTAAACCCGAAAGGAAAACAAAAAATGAAAAAAGTATTATCTTTAGTTCTTGTCCTCGCACTCACTCTTGGTATGTGCATGAGCTTCGCTTCCTGCAAGAAGGATGCGAAGGACCACTTCGTAGTAGGCATTATTCAGCTTGCTCCCCATCCGGCGCTCGACTCTGCTACCCAGGGCTTCAAGGATGCTCTCACCGCTAAGCTTGCGGCGGAGGGTAAGACAGTTGAGTTCAAATATGAAAACGCGCAGGGCGACTCCAACACCTGTAACACTATAGTAAACAGCTTTGTTTCCTTGAATGTTGATCTCATTATGGCAAACGCAACTGCTGCGCTTGCGTCGGCTTACAATGCAACGTCCACTATTCCGATCCTCGGCACATCTATCACCGAGTATGGTGTTGCGCTTGGCCTTGATAACTTCACCGGTACTGTTGGCGGCAACGTTTCCGGTACCTCCGACCTTGCCCCTCTGACTGAACAGGCACAGATGATGATCGACACACTCAGCCTTAAGTCCGGCTCTAAGATCGGTCTGCTTTACTGCTCCTCTGAGCCTAACTCGCAGTATCAGGTAGACGTTGTTGATGAGTATCTTACATCCAAGGGCATGATATGTACTCACTACAAGTTCTCCGACTCCAACGACCTTGGTACTATTACCCAGAAGGCGGCTTCCGAGTCTGATGCGATCTACGTTCCCACCGATAACACCGTAGCATCTAATACCGAGATCATCAACAATATCTGTGAACCGCTTAAGATGCCCATCTTTGCAGGTGAGCAGGATACTTGCAAGGGCTGTGGCTACGCTACTCTTGCTATCAGCTACTACAACATCGGCCAGGTTACCGGTGAGATGGCGGCAGAGATCCTTCTTGGTACCTCTGACATTGATGAAATGGCTATCAGATATGACTCTAACCCCGTTAAGAAGTATAGCAAGGCAGCATGTGAAAATCTCGGTATCGACATAGCAGCGCTTGAAGCAGCGGGCTACACTATGATCGAGGGTACTGACAAATAATACGTTTTCGGAGTAAATAATGGGATTCTTAAACGCTTTACCCGGCGCAGTCGCGCAGGGATTGATATGGGGACTTTTTGCGATAGGTCTTTATATCTCCTATAAAATACTTGATATCGCCGACCTCACGGTCGACGGCTCGATATGTACCGGAGCGTGCGTTCTTGCCGTTCTCCTCACCAAGGGAGTAAATATTTATCTCTGCCTTATCGCCGCCTTTGTGGCAGGCGCTATCGCGGGAGCTGTGACCGGATTATTCCACACGGCTATGGGTATTCCGCCCATTCTCTCGGGTATTCTCACTCAGCTCATCCTCTGGTCCTTGAACCTTAAGATACTCGGCAAGGCTAATCTTGCCATAAGCTCGAGAAAATATCCCGTCCTTCTTTCTTCTATGGATAACTGGAAGGCGATCGTCGTTTCCATGATATTCTGTATACTCGTCATAGTTGGACTGTATCTCTTCTTCTATACAGAGGTCGGCTTTTCCATCAAGTCAACGGGTGACAATGAGCATATGAGCCGCGCCCAGGGTGTGAACGTTAACTTCAACAAGGTTCTCGGTCTCGCTATATCAAACGGAATAATCGCTCTTTCGGGAGCTCTCCTTGCTCAGTATCAGGGCTTTGCGGATATCAACATGGGCAGAGGCGCAATAGTCATCGGTCTCGCTGCGATCATCATAGGTCTTTCGGTTTCTATGAAGATCATGCCAAACTTCGTCGTATCTCTTATCGGCGTTGTTTCGGGCGGTATCGCATACTATCTTGTGTATACCTTCGTCATCTTCTTGGGACTTGATACCGATCTTCTCAAGATGCTCTCGGCGATAGTAGTTGCCATCTTCCTTGCAGTTCCTTACCTTAAGAAGAAGTATTTCACCAAGCAGCGTATCTTCGAGGACGCAAACGCTAAGACAGAGGAGGTAGATGAGAATGCTTAAGATAACAAACCTCCACATGACCTTTAACCCGGGTACAGTAAACGCCAAGAAGGCTCTCGACGGTCTCAATCTTGAGCTTAATGAGGGTGACTTTGTTACAGTAATAGGCGGTAACGGAGCGGGTAAATCTACGATGCTCAACGCCATAGCCGGCGTATTTCCGCCCGATTTTGGCAAGATAGAGATCGACGGTGTCGACGTTACCAAGATCCCTGAGTACAAGAGAGCCGCATATCTCGGCCGAGTCTTCCAGGATCCTATGAAGGGCACAGCGGCGGATATGGAGATAGCGGAGAATCTCTCTATAGCCGCAAGGCGCGGCACCAGACGTCGTTTTGTTTGGGGACTCCCGAGGAAGGAAAGAGAGAGTTATAAGAAGCTCCTCGCCGACCTCGACCTCGGACTTGAAAACCGACTTTCTTCCAAAGTAGGTCTGCTTTCCGGCGGACAGCGTCAGGCAGTTACTCTTCTTATGGCGACCATTAAGCAGCCTAAGCTTCTCCTTCTTGATGAGCACACCGCTGCTCTTGACCCTAAGACTGCGCAAAAGGTTCTTGACATCACCGAGCGTATAGTTAAGGAGAACAATCTCACAACCGTAATGATCACTCATAATATGCGCGACGCTATCAGATACGGCAACCGTCTTATAATGATGCACGAGGGTAAGATCATAGTCGACGTTTCCGGTGAAGAGAAGAAAAAGCTCACCGTTGAGATCCTCCTTGGACTCTTTACCAAGGCGAGCGGCAACGAGTTCTCAAACGACAGGGCAATTTTGGGTTAATTCTCGGATATTTCTCCTGTGTATTTTAAGAACCGGCCTGATTCACGTACAGCTTTTGGTAGATGTACGTGAGAAAATACCGATTTGAATTAGAGTTCAAAATATAACATTATAGAAAAACGCCTATGCGATATAAAAGCGCATAGGCGTTAAATATTTTCCGTTATTCGTATTTTTAAGGTTATACCTGCAAGACCTATTCACCGTCAACAAATATCTTTTTTATCGCTTCGAGATAGCCGTATCCGTAAAAATCGTCCGGCTCGAGATATGAAGTCTCGGTCCACTCGTTCCATGAGTTGACAGTTATGAGGGCAGGCCTTCTTTGGTGTCGATCGATGTATTCCTTTGCCGCACGCATAGCCTTCTCAAAGTTTTCGGGGGTATTGTTTTTCACAACTCCGGGACGGAATTTTTTGAAGCGAGGATTGTTGTCCCAACCGCAGGATACGTGAGGGTAATAGGGAATACCGTAAGTGTCCTCGGCGCTCTCCCACACGCGCTTCACGTCCTCCATTATTTCGTTGTAGTCACGGTCAATGTCGGTAAAGTGTACGAACTGATAGTGTGTAAAGCTGTCGATCGAGAGCTTTTTCATCACTTCACTTGAGTCTATTACGAGCGAGGAATCGATGCCTGACATGTTGAGTGTCTCGCCTGATCTGCCCGTTATCTGTAAGTGCACGTCAGGGTAGCCCTTTGACTTTACCATTTTACGGAACCACGTAAGAGCATCTACGGTTTTATCGAGACCTCCCAGGCCGTCGACAAGAGTCGAGAGCTCATAGATCATAAAGACAGGACAACCATCGATACGGTAGTAATTCTCAAGCCCAAAATATTTGTCTACAAGACGCTTTGCCATTTCCTCAAAGCCCTCGCGATCTATTCCGCCCTTCCAGATGACGGTCTCGCCGCACTCGGTATCCGAGAGCTCCTTATTCCACAGATGGTTGGCGTCATGATTTGCCCACATAATGTAGAACTTCATGTCGTTACAATTCGGCGCTTTAAGGAATCCGTCGTTGAGACAGTTCTCAAGAAAAGGACGTCGGTCAAACCAGTACCAGTCGTAGATAAAGACGTTAACACCGTGGCGTGTCGCCTCCTGTATTTCCATCTCCATCACCTTTGGGTCGGCTTCATTCACGTATCCCCACAGGGGTTTTCTTGGCCAGGTATGTCCCGGGTACTTCGCCTCAGCTGTCCGGACGGTTTGCCATTCTCCTTCTCCGTTTGGCCAAAACATTCTCGAACGTAGCTCGTCACCTGTGTATGATGGCCAGACAAAAGCAGCTATATCGTACTTTTTCATTTTTGCCTCCAATAAGTGTTTTTTTAGGCAGCCAAAATGGCTAATGGTGTCCACAGCACCTCGTGCGGTAGTGATATACCGAGTCTGTGACTTGATAAAAATAGCCGTATCAGCAGATACGACTATTGGTAGAAGCGGCGGGACTCAACTCTCGCACGAACTGCGCGCTCGGTCTGCCATGGTTATAGACGTCCGCCGGAAGTCCGCTCTCTATCGTTTACACTTCGAGTCCATTGCTCGGTGAAGCAAAAGAACACACCGCACGGTGTGCTCTTTTTTATTTGGTCGAAGCGGCGGGACTCGAACCCACGGTCTCCAGTTCCCGAACAAATACGCCATCGTTTTTTGACTACTTTAGTTGACTTTTTGGTGCTTTTTAGT
>JAFTIN010000074.1 GCA_017456895.1 Clostridia bacterium | reverse complement strand
TGAAAATTTGAGATAATATGAGAATATTATAAGAATTTTTGCCGATGGATTATGTGAAATTTATCTCTTTAAAACTAGTTCGTATTATTTTCTCTTGCCTAGAGAGGAGAAGAGCTATGGAATATCTCGGCTTATGGAAGCTAAGGAAAATGACCGCACTGACTAAGGGCAGTTTTAGGGTGATATCCGAGGATGATCTTTCGAGCCTCGAGGATAACAAATATACGAAGCGAGTGAAAATGATGTTCCTCTCGGACTTCATCATTTCCGATAGCTCTCTTTCTATTTACTATAAACCGAGCGACGGCGAGCCTATCCTCCCCGAGGACGAGGGCAAGGAGATGACCGAGAGAGGCATTCTTCTTGACTCCTTCCCCCTAAGGATAGAGGGCGAGGCAATTATGATCGATTATGGAAAGAGGGGAGATGGCTTTTTCCCCGTGTTCACGGATGATGACGGCTACCTTTCCATATCGGGCGGTATTTTAAAAATTCAAAAGGTATAAGTGTACCGCCCGTGTCTTTTACAGAGATCCACGGGCGGTATTATGCCTATATGCAGTCTCAAATTATCACTGAGAGTATTCTTTCACCGACCTTTGCATAAGTAAATGTGTACGGTGAAAACAAATAATAAATAATCAGATAAGAACCCCAAAAACTCCGGTTGCGTGTGCAACGGGATCAACGAAAAGGAGGAAAAAATGAAAAAACGCTTAAGTTTGTTGTGCTTATTATTAGCCGTAATTACCGTTTTTGCATTTTCCCTTACGGCGTGCAATAAGGAAGTCGGCACGCTCGAGTCGTTGCAAAACGAATATGGCGTTACCGTTACGGGCGGCGGCTTTGAAAAAGGCTCGATCCTTATAACCGAAGAGATCAAAGCGGATACGGTAGAGGGTGCAGCAGCCCTCGCGGCAATCGCCGATAAGGAATATGACAAGGATGGCAGAGTTCTCATTCTTGAGATCCACGTCATCAGAGAAAAGAACAAGATCCAGCCGAAGGATAAGGTTAGAATTTCTATACCGAATCCCAACGCTGATATTTTGGATTACGTCATTTTCCACATCAAATCGGACAACTCGGTAGAGGAGATAATTCCTACCGTTGCCGACGGTAAGCTTTCATTTGAAGTAAGCAGCTTCTCGCGCTTTGTTATTGCTAAAAAAGCAAAGTGCGTGCACGACTGGGGCGAATTCAGAATGATAGAAAGAGCCACCTGCACAAGCAAGGGCAAAACAGAACGCACCTGTAAGCTGTGTGGTGCTACCGAGCAGCGAGATACCCCCGAATCAGATCACAGCTATGGCGAATTCGTTCTGGTTGAAGAAAATGACTGTCTTCGTACCGGAAAAGCAGTGCGTACCTGTAGTGTATGCGGTGACGAGGATATTGCCTTTGTGCTCGGTGATCACGCCTATGGCGAATGGATAGAGGCAAAGGAGCCTACCTTAAACGAGGAGGGCTGTATCGGTCACTATAAGTGTGGCGTTTGCGGCAATGCCTTTGATGAGGACAAGAATCCTATTGCCAATGCCATACTTCCAAAGCTTGCCCCCAAGCTTTCCCTCTGCCTTGACGGAGTGCCCTGTGGCGAGTTTGTCACAGCATCGGAGAGTGAAAATGACACTACTTTCATTATCTCGGATCTTGATGTTTTAGCAGGGCAGAGAGTTACGATCTGTGACACAGAAAATCCCGCTAACCTTCGCAAATTTACAGTTAGTGAAAAAGTGCTTGCCAGCATAGGTGCACCCATTCTCGGAAACATTGACCCCGAGGAGAAAACGATCCGCACCGACTCAAGGTCAACCGTTACCGTTATCTACAACGTTGACGGCAGCATTAAGCTCTCTATGGACGGCTACACTCATTCCGGTGTGGTCATTGAGATGAAAAATAGATATACTACCGAGCCGGTAATGTTCCCAATGGAATACGTAAGCTATTACGGTGGCGATATGGGTGCATACGTTTTTGGTATCTTCGGCAGCGATCAATATACCTCGTTCAGAATTATTGATCTTGAAACAGATACAGTTTATGATTATGACGACATCAGCGAGAGTATGGCTTGGAACACCTGGTCGTATTCAAAGGCCAAGGACGGCAGCATAGCCTTCGGTAGCGATGTCTCTGAATGGTGGGTAGCCTTCAGCATCGGCGGCGACGGAAAAATCCTACTGAAGCGTATTGACAGAGCATCTGTAAATAATCCCGTTCTCACATCCGGCGGAGAAAGTATTCCTATGGAGAAGGTAGATCTCGAGGTGGGAAGCGACGAGTACAAATATCACACCTGGCCCTTACTAAACGGCAAGTTTTACAGAACAGAGCTTTGGATCGGTGGTGATTTTCCCATTAATTTGGAAAATATCTTCCTCTTTAAGGCAGTTGTAGACGTAGAGGCCGGCGATAGCTTTGACCTTTCTATTGGAGCTTCCTATATGAAGGCAGCCGATCATATCTGCGATATCAGAACCGCAAGCGGTGCTGTAAGCATCAACGGAAATACTATTAAATTCAATACCGCAGGCAAGTACGTTATTGAGGTTGTATCGTACTGTTCAATAATAAATATCTACGAGTACGTAGAGACCACTCCCGATCCCGAGCCACACGAGCACGTGTACGTTGACGGCAAGTGCGAATGCGGTGAGGTTGACCCCGACTACGCTCCTTCCCACAAGCACGAGTACGTTGACAGCAAGTGCGAATGCGGAGCTGTTGACTCCAACTACAAGGGCATCGTAATTGAGATAAACGGTGAGAAGTTTGCTATGAACTTCGAAACCTATCCTTCGGACGAAAAGACCTCTTACGTTTACGGCTACGTTTATATTAACGCAGGCGACAAGCTCCTTATCCGCGATACCGAAAGCGGTGCTGTATGGGGATATGACGATATTGACGAGGCATTCTCTTGGAACACCTGGGATTATCACAGCGGTGATAACGGCGAGATCGTATTCGACTTTACCGCCCGCTATGCCTTTGAGTTCGATTGTGACGGTTGCAAGAAGCTCTATATCACGAAGGCGTTCGCTCCCAATCACGGCGAGTCCTTCGGCATTGGTTTTGAAGGCGAGCGCGAGGACGTTATCTTCGACAGCTTCGATCTCTCGGAATCTGCTGATGCTGAAGGCGAGTTTATGTGGATGCTCTCGCAAGACACCACTATGAACTGCTCCGACTTCACGGAGTATATAAGCGAGAACGGACTTTGGTTCTACTATGCGATAATAGACCTTGAGGAAGGCGAAAGGTTCAGCCTTAAGAATCTTACCACGGGTGACACTATCGGTGCTGATTACTTGGTAGATATCACAGGCGATATCACTGCTGTTACTCGCGAGGGAGACCTCGTTTCCGTAGAAAAGAGCGGTAGCTTCTATATCGTTTATCTGCCTGCCTTCAACTCCTTCTCTATAGAGTGCGATACCACCGACCCCCTGTCTATAATCAATCTCTACGCAGGCGACAAGGCGATCACCCTTACTCCTGATGAGGACGGTAACATATTCTACGAGGGCTTCGAGTCGGCGACATACCACATCATTTCAATTGACGACGCAAGGTACTCGCCCCTGCCCATAATCCTTGATGAGTCTATGGACAAGACGCTTGTCGACCTCACCGTCAGCGGAGATTACTATACTGCTTATCCCACCAAGGAGGGCATATATAACCTTCGCTACAACGTATATACGGGAGTTTTGTACCTTGAATACGTTGGCGGCGTTGAAGAAGAGGAGACCGTTCCCTATCAGATCTACATTTCTTATGATCACAAGCTCAGTCTTAAGCAGAGTACCGACAACCCCGATGAGTACTATCATCTCGCCGTTACGATGGGCGCATGGGATGAGATCAAGGTACTTGACAGCAATCTTGACTACATCACGAATATGACCCTTGCCGCGGGAACAACGGATATAGTTACCAATGGTAGTATCATCACCTTCCAGACGGGCGGCACATATGACTTCTATATCAACAAGACCACCCATGAGGTTCGCTTCGTTGCTTCAACCGGTGGCGGTGACGTTGGTGGAGATGTTGAGATTGATTTCTCTGATGGACTCTATCTCGGCGTTGACTATGAGGATATCAGGGTTTATCCAAACGAGGACGGTGACGTGAAATATATCGGTCTGGAAGTAACGGACGACACCGTTATTTTGATGAAGACGCTCGACTATGAGTATCTTCCCATAATACTTGACGAAACTGTGTCAAGCTCGATCGCAAGCGTTTACATCAGCGATGATTACTATATGCTCTTCTTCTATAAGAATGGCACGGTAAATATCACGTACAACGTTTACACAGGCATTATGCATATAGAGATGACAAGCGTAACGCTCGAAGGCGCAAAGGTCGTTCTGTTCAATAACGGAAGTATGACAAATGCCTACTCTGATGCAGACGGTAATGTAGTCTTTGAGCGCTTCGTCCTTGAAAAGAGCGGATCGATCATTCTTATGGACGCCGCATACGAATATCTTCCTATAGTGCTCGACCCTGAGATGGATACAACTCTGGCATCACTTTATGAATACGAAGGAACGACTATGCTGATCATCAACGGCGCAGGCACTTATAACCTCTATTACAATCTGACAACGAATGTTGTTTTGCTTGAGGCAGTGCCCGAGACCTGATATCGATAAAACTTATTTAGGCGGTAAGCACCGCTTGCCGCCTATCCCCTAATGAAGAAAAGCTATGGAGTACTCCCCGTAATCTTGAGGAGTGCGAAGGTGAAAGATATTGGCTGAGATATTAGCTGCGCTGATGGTCTTTTGGCTCTTGCAGCTTACGGTCGTAAAACAGCATAAAAAGCTCTTAGCGAGGCACATTTTGTGCCTCGCCTTTTCTATCCCTCAAATGCTCTGATAACTCTGTCAATCTTATCCCTTGTTACCTTTGTAGGCAGCCACATAGGCAGGCGCATATCGGCTAAGCACAGTCCCTTTTTTGACATAGCGTACTTGACCGGAGCAGGGTTAGTTTCGAGGAATAATGCATTTATGACCGATAAGAGCTTCCTTTGCGTTTCGAGACTCTTGTTTCTATTATTTGCAAAGAAATATTTGCATATATCAGCGGTTTCCCTTGGATACAGGTTAGACACTACCGAAATAACGCCGAGACCTCCGAGCGAGAGGGTGGGGTATATCTGCGAGTCGTTTCCCGAGTATAGCGCAAGGCCATCTATTCCCGAGATGGCGACGAGCCTGTCGAGTGAATCCGACGCCTCCTTAATGCCGACTATCCTCTCGTTTTCAGATAGCTCCTCAAGAGTCTCTATGCTTAGATTCACACCTGTTCTTGACGGTACGTTGTAGAGCAGCACGGGAACTCCGCTTGCCTTAGCTATTGTCTCGTAGTGCTTTACCACGCCGTCCTTTGTTCCTCTGTTGTAGTAAGGAGTCACTACAAGCACTCCGTCACACCCGAGATTTGAGGCGTATTCGGTGTGTTTCACGGCGATTCTGGTGTCGTTTGTCCCGGTGCCAAGGATCAGTTTGCACCTACCGTCGATATACTCCCGTGACCGTCTGAACAGCTCGTATCTCTCCTCGTCGGATAGGGTGGCTGCCTCCGCCGTTGTTCCGCCAATAACGAGCGCATCTATTCCTGCGTCTATCTGCCTTTCTATCAGCTTTTCCAATGTTGGATAGTCGATTTCCCCATCCCGAAACGGGGTTATCAGCGCGGTAGCAACACCGCGAAATATTTCTGCTTTTTTCATATAGCCTCCTAAAATTTGATCATATGCACTTGCAAATCTTCAAAATATGATATATAATATGCTTAATATGGGTAGGCAAGAGAAAATAATACGAACCAGCTCTAATGCCTGAATTTTCAGCGCTTTCGGCACTTATCTCTCTTGCAAAGTCGTACTTGGCTGCGAGAGCCAAGCACCAAAATCATCTTAAAATTCAGG
>JAFTIN010000073.1 GCA_017456895.1 Clostridia bacterium | reverse complement strand
GTCCATACATCTTTCGACCGCCTCACGATCCTTCTTCGTATAGACAAAGAACTCGCTCTGGCGTATAATTCCGTTAGGTCCTCCGAGACGCGCGAGCATTTTATACATATCCACTATCTGCGCCGCGGTGTAGGGCGCCCTCGACTGCTGTCCGTCGCGGAAGGTCGTGTCGGTGATCCATATCTGCTCGGGCATATCCAAGGGTACGCGCCTATGGTTGAAGGCCACCTTGGGTATTTCGACGTACGGGTAGATCTCGCGGTAGAGGTTGGGCTCGTCCACGTCCTGCAGGGTGTACCTGTATTGATGCTGCTCAAGTAGGTTTGAGTGCTTATTCTTTGTAATCATATTTTTGCCTTTCGTTTTTGTGTGAGCTGATAAAACACGGTGGATCGACACCTCGCGTAAAATAATACTCCGCGCGCAAGATCTCGATAAAAACATACCGCTTGTAAAGATTGTATACAAGTGTACAATGTAAATATGCCTCAATTATAATATAACGCGCGTAGTGATGTCAATAAATAAACGTAATATTTCTGCCGATTATGGTTTTGTTTTTTCGCATATAGGTATTAGAAATACTCATATCTAAATCGCCGACCAAAAGCGTAAAACCGTATTGCAAATAGTACGTGCGCGTGATATAATTAACATATAAGCAAAAAACGTACATATGGCTTCAAGGAGGATTTATGAATCTTTTGGGTAGAGGCGCTGATCCCTCGTTCTGGCAGGGATTAACCGAAAAAAAGGAATTTGCAAGATACGTAAGAGAATTAAATAACTATTGGAAAAAAGAAGGCGAGAGCTATGAGATAAGCGTGCTTCCGTACTCCAAGTGGAAGCTGTTTTGGGAGACGGGAGACCGCGGAGAGTATGAGAGCCTCTACTTCTCGAGAAGGCGTTTAATTGAACACGCCCTGCCGCTTTCCCTCATTTATCCCGATAAAACCGAGTATGTAGATAAGCTGACCGACGTCGTATTTGCCATTCTCGACGAGTATACTTGGTGTCTGCCCGCTCACCAGGATCAGAACGTGAGAAACGATAACTCGAGAGTCGACCTCTTTGCCTCGGAGACCGCTTTTCATTTAGCCCTCATATACACTCTGCTCGGTGACAGACTTGAGCCGCTTATCCGCGACAGAATACGCGTTGAGGTGAGGAGAAGGGTGTTTGACACCATACTCTCCTGCGACAGCTACGGCTGGTGGGAGACGGGTAAGACCAATTGGACCGCGGTATGCACCGGCTCCGTCGGCTGCGCGATGATGCTCCTTGAGCCCGAGCTTATGGACGAGTATATGACAGAGAGGCTCACGAGGGCCATGGACGGCTTCCTCTCGGGCTTTGAAGATGATGGTGTGTGCACTGAGGGCTGCGGCTATTGGGGCTACGGAGTCAGCTACTTCGTATACTTTGCCGATATGCTCAAGACCTTTACTGACGGTAGAATTGACTACTTCAAGAGAGAAAAAATGCGCGCTATAGCCACCTTCCCGCAGAAGATGTTCCTCTCGGGAAAGAGTGCGGTGAGCTTTGCCGACGGCAACCTCACCCTCGAGTATCTGTTTGCGGTCATGCATAGGCTCAAGGACGAGTACCCCGAGGACGTGTTGATTTATTCACCCGATTTCGGCTCATTCTCGGGCGGCTGCGGCCGTCTTGAAATGCGGCTTTTCGGCGCTATATGGCTAAATGCGGATTACTATAACAACCCCGCGGACTCGGACACCTCCTTTGAGGAGTACGCTCAAAACGCTATGTGGCTCACCAAGCGCACCCCCTCCTACGGCTTTGCCGCCAAGGCGGGACACAACGCCGAGATGCACAACCACAACGACGTCGGCTCCTTTATCTTTGCCAAGGGGGGCCGCCAGATACTTGCGGACGTAGGCTCGGGAGTATATTCAAGGCAGTATTTCGGCAAGGAGAGGTACACCATTTTTGAGCCCTCCTCTCGCAGTCACAGTCTGCCTCTTATCGACGGTGAGGAGCAGTTTGTCGGCCGTGACGCCGCCGCCCGCGACGTGGTGTATGAGAGGGGTAGCTTCAGTATGGATATTGCCGGCGCTTATTCGACGGGCGCGGTAAGGAGTATTAAGAGAAGCTTTGTTATGGACGACGAGAGCGTAACGCTCACCGACGTTTTCGAGAGGACGAGGGAGTGCAGGATAGTCGAGCGCCTCGTCACGTTTATCGAGCCCGAGATGATCGGCGACCGGGTGATAAGAATTGGCGACTGTACGCTTGAGATCTACGGTGATGCGAGCGTGAGTGTCGGCACCGAGAAGGCGGCCGCAGGCACCTGCTATCTTATAGACTTTGCTCTCGCGGACGGTACTGATGAATTTAAGGTAGTAATGAAATAATGAATGAGATAATCAGAATTGAGGATTTCTCTGATCCGAGGCTCGACGTATTCGTCAGACTGACGGGCGCGCAGCTGCGCTCAAGGCTCGAGCCGGAGAAGGGCGTGTTTATCGCAGAGAGCCCTACGGTCATAGAGGTCGCTCTCGACTCCGGGTGCGAGCCCGTTGCCCTGCTCACAGACGAAAGACTCATCAACGGAGCAGTACAGAAAATTATAGACAGGTGTGGGGGCGTGCCGATTTATTCGGCTACAAAGGACGTCTTAGAGCAGCTTACCGGCTTTGCTCTGACACGCGGAGCGCTCTGCGCTATGAAGCGGCCGAGACAGAAAACGCTCGCCGAGCTTCTCGACGGAGCGCGCACGGTTGCCGTGCTCGAGACCATAGCCGACTCGACCAACATCGGCGCGGTCTTCCGCTCTGCGGCGGCCCTCGGCATTGATGCGGTGCTCGTCACCCCCGATTGCTGTGATCCCCTCTGCCGACGCGCGGTCAGAGTCAGCATGGGTACTATATTCCGCGTGCCGTGGGGAGTCATAGGCGAGAATCACGAGGACTGGAGAAGGAGGGGCATTGACCTGCTCCACGCCCACGGCTTTAAGACGGCGGCCATGGCTCTCACCGACGACTCGGTCAACATAGACGACGAGGCGCTGATGAAGGAGGAGAAGGTCGCCATCATCCTCGGCACCGAGGGTACCGGCCTTTCGAGAAGCACTATAGAGAACAGCGACTACACCGTCAAGATCCCTATGTCCAACGAGGTCGACTCCTTAAACGTTGCCGCGGCGGGGGTTATCGCGTTCTGGCAGCTTACGCGCAGAATGCGATGAATGAAGCGCACCCTTCGGTGCATGAAAAATGAAGCAGCCTTTGGCTATGAAGCGTGGCTACAGCCACACGGAGAATATATGAAAACAATATCACTTAACGGAATATGGAACGTAAGAGGCAGAAAAGAGGGCTATCCCGACACGGAGATCAGACTCTCTGCCGAGGTGCCGGGCTGTGTTCAGCTCGACCTGTCGAGGGAGGGGTATCTTCCCGCCGATCTCTATATGGGCGAAAATATAAGGGAGGCAGAGAAGTTTGAGGGCCACGAATGGTGGTATGAAACGAGCTTTGAGTGCCCCCGTGTGAAAAATAACGTATATTTGGTGTTCGAGGGCGTGGACTGTCTTGCGGACTATTATCTCAACGGCGAGTGGATCGGGGAGAGCGAAAACGCGCTGATCCATCACGAGTTCAGAGTGGACGGCTGCCTCCAAGACGGTGAGAATACTCTCACGGTACATATACGCTCCGCGATGAACTATGCGAGGGAGCAGGACTACCCGATAAGATCGCTTCTCAGCATCAATCCCGACGGCTCGTATTTACGCAAGCCTCCGCACTCCTTCGGATGGGATATTATGCCCAGGGCGGTGACCGCGGGGCTCTGGCGCGGAGTCAGACTTGAGGTAAGAGATGAGATATACTTCTCTCAGGCCTACGCTGTGGCAAAGGTTGGGGAGTCGAGATTCTTCTATACGCTCGAGTGCGAATATGAGAATGTCTCAGACGTTGAGATAGAGCTTGATTTCTCCTCGGGCGAGAGCGTACTCAAAAAGCGCTTTCCCGCCTTCAAGAGGGGAGGCGTGTGCACTTTTTCCATAGAAAACCCAAAGCTTTGGTACCCTTATGGCTACGGTGAAGCGAATATTTACGACGGCGAGGCGAGGATATACAAGGGCGGCGAGCTCGTCCACGTAAGACCTGTGAGCTTCGGTGTGCGCGAGGTAGTGCTTGACAGACGCGACCCCGACGGCGCCGACAACGGACAGTTCCGCTTCCTTATCAACGGAGTGGAGATTATGTGCCGCGGCTCAAATTGGGTACCGCTCGACGCCTTCCACTGCCGTGACGCTTCAAGATATGAAAGAGCGCTTGCTCTTGTCAAGGATATAGGCTGCAATATACTCCGCTGTTGGGGCGGTAACGTGTACGAGGATCATTACTTCTTCGACTTCTGCGACAGAAACGGAATTATGGTATGGCAGGACTTCTCGATGGCGTGCGGTCAGTACCCCGAGACCGAGGAGTTCATCGAGAATATAAGAGCCGAGGTCACCTCGGTCATCAGAAAGCTCCGTCAGCATCCCTCGATAGTTTTGTGGGCGGGAGACAACGAGGTTGATGCCTGCTTCCCCGAATATAACCCCAACGACAACTACTTAACGCGCCACGTAATTCTCGCGTGTGTGAGGGATAACGATCTTGACAGACCCTATCTTCCGTCCTCTCCCTATATTTCCGAGAGGATGTACCGAGGGGGTGAGCGCTCGCAGATCCACGGCTCAAGACTGGTTGAGGATCACCTCTGGGGACCTCGCGACTACTTCAAGAGCGACTTCTACAAGGGCAACCGCGCGCACTTTGTCAGCGAGACGGGTTACCACGGTTGTCCGTCGCTTGAATCCATAAAGAAATTTATCACGCCCCCACGCGTTTGGCCGTATAAGGATAACCCCGAGTGGATACTTCACTCCACCGATCAGAGGGGCAACAACTCAAGAGTAATGCTGATGGAAAAGCAGGTAAGACAGCTCTTCGGCCTCGTACCTACCGAGCCCGAGGATTACATACTCGCCTCGCAGATCTCCCAGGCTGAGGCGAAAAAATACTTCATTGAGCGTATGAGAGTCGGACGTCCCGACAAGACGGGAATTATCTGGTGGAATCTGCTTGACGGATGGCCTCAGATGTCGGATGCCGTGGTGGATTATTACTTCGAAAAGAAGCTCGCCTACTCATATATCAAGCGCTCGCAGGCTCCCTTCGTTATCGCGGCGGACGAGCTCACAAACTGGCATTTGCCTATCTTTGCCTGCAACGATACCTTGAAGGAGAAGAAGGGGCATCTTAAGGTTAAGGTGGCGCTCACCGACGAGGTGATATACGAGTGCGGCTTCACCGCGAAGGCAAACACGAGCACCCTTATCGCAAGACTGCCTATTATGTACTCTGACGAGAGAATACTGATACTGGAGTGGACGGCTGACGGTGAGGACGGCTTCAACCACTACGTCCTCGGCAATCCTCCGCTTTTGTTTGATTACTACCGCTCAGTGATGGAAAGGTACGGACTTTAATGTATATACTTGGATTTGATATAGGCGGTACAAAGTGCGCCGTCAATACCGCTTTTTGGGATGGCGAGAGGGTGACGCTCCTGAAGAAAGAAAAGTGCCCGACCGACCTCTCGATACCTCCCGAGAAAATGATAGATAAGCTTATCAAGATGGCGGAGGGAATACTTGACGGCAGGCCCGACTCCATCGGCATTTCCTCGGGCGGTCCGCTCGACTCCGAGCGTGGCGTAATACTCGGTCCGCCGAACCTTCCGGGGTGGGGGCGTGTTGAGATAAAGAGGCAGATTGAGGAGCATTTCGGCGTATCCTCGCACCTTGAGAACGATGCTAACGCCTCGGCTGTTGCCGAGTGGAAGTTCGGCGCGGGAAGGGGTACACGTAATATGGTATTCCTCACCTTTGGCACAGGCCTTGGCGCGGGACTTATCCTTGACGGAAGACTTTACCGCGGCACTAACGGAAACGCAGGTGAGGTCGGACATATAAGACTTGCGCCCGAGGGTCCCGTGGGCTTTGGCAAGGCAGGATCGTTTGAGGGCTTCGCGAGCGGAGGCGGAATAGGTAGACTCGGGTGGAGCAAGGCTCGGGAGGCTGCCATAGAGGGAGTGATCCCATCCTACTATCACGAGGGAATGGACGAAAGCGAAGTTACCGCGGGTACGGTTGCCGAGGCGGCATTTCTTGGGGATAAGACCGCAAGAGAGGTATACCGCATATCGGGTGAGAAGCTCGGGCGCGGACTCTCGGTGCTTATCGATATACTCAATCCCGAGCGGATAGTTATAGGAAGTGTGTT
>JAFTIN010000072.1 GCA_017456895.1 Clostridia bacterium | reverse complement strand
AGCAGTGGAGAAGCTATGGGGCTTCTCTATCATAGTGCCGCTGATAACGGTACCGTTCTGGAGCATGTCCTCAAGGTTTACGAGGTCACAGTTGTGCATATGCTGCGCGAAGTAGTCCGCATCGTGGAAGTGGATGAGGCCCTCCTCGTGCGCCTTTACTATAACCTCGGGAAGAAGGATCCTCCTGGTAATATCCTTGGAGACCTCGCCCGCCATATAGTCACGCTGTACGCTGTTTACGGTGGGGTTCTTGTTGGCGTTCTCCTGCTTTACCTCCTCGTTGTTGCACTCGATCAGGGACATGATCTTGTCGTCGGTGGTATTGGACTTACGGATAAGCTCTCTCTTGTATCTGTAGGTGATGTACGCCTTGGCAAGATCAAATGCGCCGAGCTTCATGATCTCCCTTTCTACAAGGTCCTGGATCTCCTCGACACCTGCCGAGCGAACCATGGTAAGGCAAATTCTCTCTACCTCGAGAGCTATATTTTCAATATCCTCGGGGGATATTCTCTGGTGCTCTTCAACCGCTTCGTTTGCGCGGGTTACAGCAGCGGATATCTTCTCTCTGTCGAAGATAACCTCTGAACCGTTTCTCTTAATAAGCTTCATAGTTTTATTCCTTTCCTATTTTCTTTTTATGAAAACGCGCGAGTGCGAGCTTACGCGTAGAGTGTAAAAAAACCATCCCTCTCCTTTTTTGACGGAGAGCGACGAGTGAAGCCATTATACACTATATTTAGTGTTTTGTCAAGGCCATCCTTACTACATCTTGTGTTTTATACAATTCTAAAAAAAGGAAAAACCATCATTTTTAGACAAATAAAAACATAAAATTTTGGCTATTTTACCACTTGTTTTTTTCGCCTTGCAAATAATATCGGGCAGATTATTTTTAACCTTGTTTATTTTCGCTAAAATGCGCTTATTTTTTTCTCCATTTTTTTATTTTGGATTTCATTTTTATTTTTTCAAATGGGCAAAAAAAGCAATATGAAAAAACGGGAAAAATTCCCCTCCCGGCGCTCACTCACGCTTGACAAGAGGGGCTCTCGGTGATAAAATACTGATATAAAGTATTTTGGAGATAATAATGAACAAGAAAAAGTATATATCCACCGCTCTGCTCTTCATCGCGGCGGTGATCTGGGGCTTTGCCTTCGCGGCGCAGGATGCGGCAAGCGAGGTCGGGGCGTTCACACTCGGTTTTGCCAGGAGCTTGGTTGCAGGAGTCTTCCTCATCGGTGTCGTGATCGTCTTTGACAAGCTGAGCGGCAACGGCAGAAGGCTCTTCTCGAAAAAAGGCATCGACCTAAACAAAAACGAGCTCGTAGGCGGAGTTATCATCGGTATTGTGCTTGTCGTAGCCTCAGCCTTCCAGCAGATAGGCATTAACTCCGGCACCGACGGCGGAAAGGCGGCCTTTATCACAGCTCTGTACGTCGTGCTTGTACCGATATACGCCCTTGCTTTAAAAAAGCGCGCACCCATAAACGTGTGGATAAGCGTGGGTATAGCCGTAGTCGGCTTCTACCTCCTATGCATCAAGGAGGATTTCACGGTGGCGCCCTCAGATCTGCTCGTTATAGCCTGCTCGCTCATCTTCCCTATACACATTCTCACCATCGACCACTTCTCGGCTAAATGTGACGGTATAAGAATGTCTATGGTACAGTTCTTCACCGCGGCAGTCCTTAATCTCGCAGTCAGCCTTATTGCCGAGGGCCACCGAGAGCTCGTCGAGATCTTCCCCGCAATACTGCCCGTGCTCTTTCTCGGTATCGGCTCAAGCGGTATCGCGTACACCCTGCAGATACTCGGACAGAAGGACGTCAACCCCGCGGCAGCCTCTATCATACTCTCGCTCGAGTCGGTGTTCGGTATAATCGGCACTGCGCTTTTCCTCGGTCAGAAGCTCACTCCCCGTGAGTATCTCGGCTGTGCTGTGGTACTCGTGGCGGTCATTCTCTCGCAAATCGACTTTTCCCCGTTTGTAAAAAAAGCAAAAAAAGAAAACACCCCAAAATAAAAAAAGGAGAGCATTACGGAATTTTCAGCTGATCCGTTTTGCTCTTCTTTGTATTTGACGTCACCGCTTTTCAATCGGCGCACGCTTCATTTCGGACGGAGAAAGTCCAAAGTGCCTCTTAAAGCTCTTGGAGAAGTTAAACTCATCGTCATATCCAACCATGTGCGCGCACTCTCCTACCGGATATCCCTCGGCAAGAAATTTTCTTGCATATTCCATACGCACTTGTGTGATATATTCCTTTATTCCGACGCCATAACGCTTCTTGAAAATTCTATACATATAGCTTCTCTCGAATCCGAAGCTACGCGCCAAAGAGGACACGCGAAGATTTTCCATATAGTTATAGCGTATATACCGACGAATTTTTCCGAGCTTGTCATCCGACTCCGTATCTGTGTCTTTGGAAAACAGACAATACATCAGCTCGTAAACAAACGAAACGTATATATCGGAAGAGATCACCTCCGAGGCTATTAGCTTTTTTAATTTCTCGCCCATTCCCTCGGGGATCTTATAAACCGACCGCGCGCCGAGGAATATGTCCGCGCGCTTGCCCGAAAAGGCAATCCAATGATAGCTCCAAGGAGTCTTATTATCCGCAGTATAGACCGTAACCTCACCGGGGCGAATGATAAAAAGCTCACCTTTGGATATTTTGTGCGCACCGTATTTGTCCTTCAAAACGCCGCACCCAGAAGAGCAGAAATGGATGAGATAATAATCCCTGACGAAAGGGCCGAAGGAATGTCCCCTGTCGCAGTCTTGCTCTCCGACAAAAATTGGGGACAGGTCGGAATACTCTCCTATGCACTCTATGACGTGTTGTTTAGGCTCCATACAAGACTCCTTTTTTGAACTAACAACATTTTACCATGTATAAGACGCAAAAATCAATACAAAATACACATTTTTTGTGTTACAGTAAAGAAAAAAGGTAAGGAGCAGCTTATGAAAATTACATTTATGGGTGCGGGAAGCACCGTTTTTGCCAAGAATGTGCTCGGTGACGTTCTATTAACACCGGCTCTGAATCAGGATCTCGAAATCGCCCTATACGATATTGATTATAGCAGGCTCGAGGAGTCGCGCATGGTTATAGATGCGCTTAACAAAAAATACAACGGCGGTAGAGCTAAGATCGGCACATACCTCGGCGTGGAAAACCGCAAGGACGCTCTACGCGGCGCAAGATTCGTGGTAAACGCTATCCAGGTCGGCCTGTACGATCCCTGCACTATCATCGACTTTGAGATACCGAAGAAGTACGGACTCCGACAGACCATAGGCGACACACTCGGCATAGGCGGTATATTCCGGGGCCTTAGGACCATTCACGTGCTGAAGGACTTTGCCCGCGATATGGAGGAGGTCTGCCCCGACTGTTACTTCCTTAACTACACCAACCCCATGGCCATCCTCACGGGATATATGCAGAGATACACAAAGATCAAGACCGTCGGATTATGCCACAGCGTGCAGGTCTGCACATCCGATCTGTTCAAAGGTCTCGGACTTGACCACTCGGCTATCGGATCAGAGCTTATCGCGGGCATCAATCACATGGGCTGGCTCCTCGACGTAAGAGATAAGAACGGTAAAGACCTATATCCCGAGATCAGACGGCTTGCCAAAGAGAAAAACAAGGAAAAACACGAAAATATGGTGCGCTTTGACTACATTGACAAGCTCGGCTACTACTGCACCGAGAGCTCAGAGCACAACGCCGAGTACAACCCCTTCTATATCAAGTCTAAGTACCCCGAGCTGATCGACCGCTTCAATATCCCTCTTGACGAGTATCCGAGAAGATGTGTAAATCAGATAGAAAAATGGCAAAAGCAGAAGGAAGAGCTGCTTAACGGCGGTGACATAGAGCATACCCGTACCAAAGAGTACGCCTCACGCATTATGGAGGCTATCGTTACAGATACTCCATACAAGATCGGCGGTAACGTCCTCAACACCGGACTTATCGACAATCTCCCGGCCGACGCCTGTGTGGAGGTCCCCTGCCTTGTTGACGGCGGAGGCATACACCCGACTCACGTCGGCAGACTCCCCGTACAGCTCGCGGCCATGAATATGACCAACATCAATCCCCAGCTCATCACCATCGAGGCGGCAGTCACCGGCAAGATGGAGCACATCTACCACGCGGCAATGCTCGAGCCCCACACCGCGGCAGAGCTGTCTATCGACGATATTATCAAGATGTGCGACGAGCTCTACGAAGCGCACACTAAAGCAGGCTATCCCATACTCTGAGAGGCTACGGTCGCCCGCGGCAAGCTATAAGTCGACCTTGCCTGCGCCGCGATCTCTCATAAAGCAAAACAAAAAAAAGCAAGAGCCAAAGGTCTGTGCCTTAACTCTTGCTTTTTTGTTTTTCGGCCGAAGCTGTATTCTCATATATCAAGCTTGGTAGAATACGGTGAAATGTCCGAAAATCTTGATTTTCGAGATAGTTGCCACGTACTTCTACCCGAAGCCGTATACGAATACGGCGAGTTTGGTAGAATACGGGGGAAATATCCGAAAAGCCTGTTTTTCGAGATAGTTTGCTCGGATGGAATCCCGAAGCAATAGTTTTCTCGCTGCGGCTCGGTCACGCTCGCGGAAAAACAACATTTTGTTGTTTTTTTACACGCTCACGCCGCTCCGCTACCTATTGCGAGAGGTGACATCCGGGGAAAATCCGAAAATCTTGATTTTCGAGATAGTTGCCACGTACTTCTACCCGAAGCCGTATATGAATACGGCGAGTTAGGTAGAATACGGGGGAAATATCCGAAAATTAGCCGAGAATGAAGATTTCAGCATTCTTTTTGGACATTCTCACAATCTTCTCGGTAGGATACTTAGACTCTGCACCGCCGTTGGTGTAGAGAAAGTACTTGCCGTCAGCGGTTACAAAGAGAGTCTCCTCGTAGCCTGCAGGATCGCCGTAGTAACCGTTGGTAACCTTCTTAACAACGGTAGAGGTGGCAGTATCATATTCGGTTCCGCAAATGATCTTTTTCATTTTTCTTTTTCCTTTCTATCTATTTTTACAACACACGCCAAACGCAAGATGCTAGGTTATTGATCCTTGATCTTGGCAATATCGTAAGGCGTAGTCTGGTAAACAAAGTAATTGAGCCAGTTGGTGAACAGGAGAGTCGCGTGAGCGCGCCAGGTGAGCATGGGCGCCTTGGTATCATCGTCACCGGGGTAGTAGTTTTTCGGTATCTTGGGGTTAATGCCGAGGGCCTTATCTCTCTTGTACTCCTTCTCGAGAGTATCAGCGTCATACTCGGAGTGTCCGGTTAAGAACACCTGCTTGCCGCCCGGGGTTATGACGGCGTAGACACCCGCCTCCTCGGAGGACGCGAGTACTTTAAGTAAGGGGGTAGCCTCTATATCCTCTCTTAAGACAGTCGTGTATCTTGAGTGAGGCACGAAGAAGGTCTCGTCAAAGCCACGGAAGAGTATCGAGCGCTTATAGTCAACGGTGTGGGGGTAGACGCCCGAGAGCTTCTCCTTCATAAGGTGCTTCTGTATACCAAAATGATAGTAAAGTCCGGCCTGCGCGCCCCAGCAAATATGCAGGGTGCTATGTACGTGAGTCTTGGACCACTCCATTATCTCGACGAGCTCATCCCAGTACTCTACCTCCTCAAACTCCATCTTCTCAACAGGGGCGCCCGTGATGACAAGACCGTCAAAGTACCTGTCGCGCACGTCGTCAAATTCCTTGTAGAAGGCGAGGAGATGATCCTCGGATACGTTCTTAGATTTGTGGGTAGAGGTATGCATAAGCTCTATCTCCACCTGCAGGGGCGTATTACCGAGCAGACGGGATAACTGTGTCTCTGTGTCAATTTTAGTTGGCATTAAATTGAGAATAAGGATCTTCAGAGGACGGATGTCCTGAGTGATAGCCCTTGTCTCGGTCATTACGAATATATTCTCCTCCTCGAGAGTTCTCACCGCGGGGAGCTCGTTGGGGATCTTAATAGGCATTGTATTTCTCCAAATAAGTCTTTAGTTATCAGACAGTCTCGAGCGCCTGCTTAAGGTCAGCGATGAGATCGTCCTTATTTTCTATACCGCAGGAGTAGCGCACAAGGTCGCTGGATACTCCGGCAGCCACAAGCTCCTCGTCGTTCATCTGTCTGTGAGTAGCGGATGCAGGGTGCAAGCAGCAGGTGCGCGCGTCGGCAACGTGAGTCTCGATAGCGCCGAGCTTAAGGTTCTTCATAAATTTCTCTGCAGCCGCTCTGCCACCCTTAACGCCAAAGCTGATAACGCCGCAGGTACCCTTAGGCATATACTTCTTCGCGAGGTCGAAGTATTTATCTCCCTCGAGGCCGGGGTATCTTACCCAGGATACGTTCTCGTGGGACTTAAGGAACCTTGCAACGGCAAGAGCGTTCTCGCAGTGTCTTTCCATACGGACGTGCAGACTCTCAAGTCCGAGGCCGAGAAGGAACGCGCTCTGGGGAGACTGCGTACAGCCAAAGTCACGCATAAGCTGTGCGGTACACTTGGTAATGAATGCGCCCTCCTTACCGAACTTCTCAGCATAGGTTATACCGTGGTAGCTGTCGTCGGGAGTGCAAAGGCCGGGGAATTTATCCGCCTCAGCCATCCAGTCAAAGTTGCCCGAGTCTACTATACAGCCTCCAACAGCGGAGCCGTGACCGTCCATATACTTGGTGGTCGAATGGGTAACGATGTCTGCGCCCCACTCGATAGGTCTGCAGTTGATGGGTGTGGCAAAGGTGTTGTCTATGATAAGCGGAACACCGTGGGCGTGCGCACACCTTGCAAAGAGCTCAATATCGAGCACGTTGAGAGCGGGGTTGGCGATAGTCTCTCCGAATACCGCCTTGGTATTAGGTCTGAAGGCCGCGTTCAGCTCCTCCTCGGTAGAGTCGGGAGAAACGAAGGTGAAGGAGATACCCATCTTCTTCATAGTGACGGCAAAGAGATTATACGAGCCGCCGTAGATAGCGGAAGACGAGATAACGTGGTCACCCGCGGAGGCGATGTTGAAAACGGCAAAGAAGTTGGCCGCCTGGCCGGACGAGGTAAGCATAGCCGCGCTGCCTCCCTCAAGCTCGCAGATCCTCGCCGCAACGGTGTCGCAGGTGGGATTCTGAAGTCTGGAGTAGAAGTAGCCGGAGGCCTCGAGGTCAAAGAGCTTGCCCATATCCTCGCTGGTAGCGTACTTGAAGGTCGTGCTCTGCACTATCGGGATCTGTCTTGGCTCACCGCTCTTGGGCGAATAGCCGCCCTGCACACAGCTGGTCTCTATGTTGACTTTTCTGTCTTTCATCGTTTTTTCCTCCTTATCGGACGTCACTTTTTCGCTCGACTCACTCGAGCCTTCTAACTCGATAATTTTATCATACTGTACAAAACTTGTCAAGTAGTTTTATTAATATTTTACAAATATAGACGCGCAAGCATATGTATATGCGCCCAAATAATCCCAAAGACACTCGCACACCTAAGAAAAGATGTAAAACTTTCTGCCGTTTTCTTGACTAAATGCAAAATCTGTGATAAAATATATATCCTAACAAATATCCTCTCGCAAAGGCGAGGAAAGGAATACGTATGAACTTTTTACTGCTTGTAACGGATGCTCCCATCTTCTCCTTCCACGATTTTGGAGTTGCGGGATTCCGTATCCTTCTCTCAATAATCATAGGCGGTATCATCGGTATGGAGAGAGGCCGTCACGGCCGCGCGGCGGGTATGCGTACGCATATTCTCGTGTGCATCGGCGCAACTCTTGCCTCAATGACCGGTATGTACGCCTATAATATTCTCGGCGGCACTAACGATCCCTTAAGACTCGCTGCGCAGGTTATCTCCGGCATAGGCTTTCTCGGTGTAGGCACCATACTTATCAAGGGTAGGTTCCAGATCACAGGCCTTACCACCGCGGCAGGTATCTGGTGCGCGGCAGCCATTGGCATCGCGCTCGGTATCGGCTTCTACGAGGGAGCTATAGTAACCTTCCTCGGCTCGGTAATAGCCGTTACGGTCATGCACCGCTTTGAGTACAGAGTGACAAAGCGCCACTCAAGATTCGGTATGTATATAGAGATAACCTCGGCCGAGAAAGTACGCGCGGTTATAGACCATCTTCGCAATAACTACAACGCCATAGATATGCAGATCACACCCCCGAGAAGCGGTACCGACGGCTACGTCGGAATTGAGGTAAATATCCTCACCTCACCCAAGAAGCCGACCACTCCCGAGATCGTTGCCAAGGACCTCGAGTCGCTCGAAGACGTTATCTTCGCCCTCGAGTCGATCTAAGATAAAACCGCCATAAAAGTAAACAAAAGCGCTCAATTTTCAAGATTGAGCGCTTTTTATTTCGGATAAAGAAAAAACAAGCAAAGCAAAATGCACCCCGAGAGCCAAAGCCCCGGGGTGCATCTTTTATAGATTAATTTGGGTTGCGGTAAAGATATAATTCTACCGTTATAGCTCACAAGCAGGTCGCCCCACTGAGAGTTGGTGAAAGGTTTGTTTTGCGAAGAGCCCAAAAGATAGGCTCTTTGTGGCACCCAGGTGGTATAATAACACCGTCAGCCTATAGGGAAATAC
>JAFTIN010000071.1 GCA_017456895.1 Clostridia bacterium | reverse complement strand
GCTATCTCCTACATTGAGGTTCCCGATATGCAGAACAATATCGACGCGGTCCTCGGCGTAATGGAGTTCATCTACAACAACATTATGTACGCGGAGCTCAATACCAAGAGCGACTACTGTCAGGTATGCGGATACGACGGCGAGATCGAGATCGTCAACGACGAGGATGGAAAGCTCGTATGGGAGTGCCCGAACTGTCACAACCGCGATCAGGCTAAGATGAACGTTGCCAGACGTACCTGCGGCTACATAGGAACGCAGTACTGGAATCAGGGACGCACGCAGGAGATACAGGAAAGAGTCTTACACCTGTAATTTTACGCTGGTAATTTTGCGAATTTTGTCCGACTGTCACCTCTCGCAATAGGTAACTATTGCTTACTCCTATGTGTCGTAAGTACACGTTGTGTCCTTGGTGCGATGCACCCTGATCACCAAGGGTGATCCGACACGGAGCAATCGGCGCGAGCGTCCTTGCGAGCAAGCTCCCAGATACGCCTTCGCTTGATTATCGGTGTTCCGCTCGAACAAACTTCATGAAAATTCCTGCGCGTGATCTTCACCTGAATTTTTGCGTTTTTGGAAATACCACATCTTGATCTATACTCAACAGAGCCCGGGAGACGGGCTCTGTTTTTTTGTGTTGATTGACTCCTACGGTGGGATAGTTATTCGCGGTAATATCAAAATTATCAAGAAAACACGTCAATAAATTTAATTGAAATAGATATATTATTGTTATATAATTGAATTAATAATACATTTCTTACGGAGGTAGACAGAATATGAAGTACACTGACAAGGGCGCAGAGGGTGTAAGGATCGCATACGTTGGCGGTGGCTCGCGCGGCTGGGCGTGGGGGCTGATGAGCGATCTTGTTTCCTGCCCAGATATGAGCGGTGAGGTGCGCCTTTACGATATAGACAAGGAGGCTGCGCGCCGCAACGAGGTGATAGGCAATCTTTTTAACGGCGCGGAGGGCGCGAGATCTCATTGGGATTTCCGCGCGGCAGACACGCTTGGCGAGGCGCTCTCGGGGGCGGACTTTGTGGTTATTTCCATACTCCCCGCTACCTTTGACGAGATGGAGAGCGACGTACATACTCCCGAGAAGTACGGTATATATCAGTCGGTCGGTGATACCAGCGGCCCCGGTGGAATAATCCGTGCGCTTCGTCTTATCCCTATGATCGAGGTTATTGCGGAGGGAATACGTGAGTATTGTCCCGAGGCATGGGTAATTAATTACACCAACCCGATGACTATGACGGTGCGTACGCTCTACCGTGTATTCCCCGATATCAAGGCCTTTGGCTGCTGTCACGAGGTGTTCGGCACACAGAAGCTGCTCGCCTCCGTGCTTGAGGATATGTGCGGCATCGAGGGTGTAAAGAGAGAGGAAGTAAAGGTAAACGTCATAGGCGTAAATCACTTTACCTGGCTGACATCCGCGCAGTATAAGAATATAGATCTAATGCCTGTGTATTCCGAATTTGTAGACAAGTACTACGAGAGCGGATATACCAAGGGTATGGACGATAACTGGATGAACAACACCTTCGCGTGCTCACACCGTGTGAAGTTTGATCTGTTTAAGAGATACGGCCTTATCGCCGCGGCGGGTGACAGACATCTTGCGGAATTCGTAGAGGGCAAATGGTATCTTTCATCTCGCGAGGCTGTCAGGGAGTGGGGCTTTGGACTCACGCCCGTGTCCTGGAGAAAAGAGAACCTTAAGGAAAGACTCGAAAAGAGCGAGAGAAGACTTAAGGGTGAGGATATTGTAATAGCCGAGACGGGTGAGGATGGAGTAAGCCAGATGAGAGCCCTCCTTGGACTTGACACTCTCGTTACCAACGTTAATCTGCCCAACATGGGACAGATACCCAATCTCCCGATAGGCGCGGTCGTAGAGACTAACGCCTGCTTCTCATCAAATTCGGTAACACCTGTGCTCGCAGGTGAGATCCCTATGAACATCTATCCCCTCATCTCGCGCATCGTTGCATCTCAGGAGCTTGTTGTAAAGGCAGCGGGCGAGAGGGATCTTGACACGGTGTTCGTCGCGTTTGCAAACGATCCCTTGGTCGATCTTCCGCTTGACGATGCTCGCAGTCTCTTTGACGAGATGGTGGAGAACACCAAGGCGTATCTTGGTGAATATTTTAAATGAGTGGCGGCTTTGGGCATCCACTCGAACAAACTTTATCAAAATTCCTGTGTTTAATCCACTTATGTTTTTTGAATTTAGATAGAAAATAATAGAAGAGGTCGAGGGCAAATCGCCTTTGACCTTTTCCTTGCTGTAGTAATAACAGTATGGCGGGAAGGTAAAAAAGGTCTTGATTTTGCCGGGGAAGTTTGATGTGCAAGTGCTGCTTGACATTCTTGCAAGTGTTATTTGCTTGACACGTATCCCATTGTTTGTTAAAATTGAGGTACCACTAAAAGAAAGGGTAACGAAAATGAAAATGACAAAAAAACTCTTATTGGTTCTATTGGTAATCGCATGTGTAACGCTTGCTTCTTCTTGCGAGGTTCTGGAGAAATTCCACAAGCATGAGTACAGCGATAAGTGGAGCTACAACGAAGACAGTCACTGGAAGGCTTGTAAAGGTGACGGGTGTGACGCTAAAACGGCAGAGGCTGAGCATAGCTTTGGCGAGCCCGTTGTAACCGAGCCAAAGGATGGCAAGGATGGCTCTAAGGTATATACCTGTACGGTTTGCTCCAAGACCAAAACCGAGGTCATAGAAGCTCCCGAGCACACACATACCGCTTCCGATGAATGGATCTCCGACTCGGAGAAGCATTGGCACTCCTGCGAGGATAAAAATTGCACCTCAAAGCTTGATGCTTCAAGTCACGTATGGGATGAAGGTACTGTAGTAAGTGAGGCTCTGTCCGGCGTTGAGGGCTTGATAAGATATACCTGCTTGGTTTGCAGTAACACAAAGAGCGAGGCTATCCCCGCTTTGCCCGAGAAAATGAGCGAGGATGAGTGGTTCGTGCTGTTTATGATTGAAAACGCGAGAATCGATTGCGTATCCGGTATTGAGGGCTACGGCTCTTCTACAACTACCGTATACATAGACGGGGAGCTTGCCGAGGTAGTATCCGATGATTATTCATACTACTCGGATAGCGCGACTGAACTTGCCGCTCTGGACTTCAGCTTTAATTACGATGATTTTAACCACCTTGGGGATGGCGTATATTACGCAAAAAGCATTGTTTTATATGATGAAGAGTCCGAGATGGAGGCTAGCGACGTAACTATGGTTGTAGAGAATGACGTTATTTCCGTCATAACCTACTCTGTTGAGATCTTGGGTATGACCTGTGACGTTGAGTTCACCTTCTCGGAGTGGGGCGAGGTAACCGTAGAGATGCCTACGCTTACCGAAGAAGAATATCTTGCGGCCCTTGATCACGATAATTTCCATAACTACACTCTCGATACCTATTCCTTCGACGAGAACTTTTCTCTCATCGGTACCACATACTACTTTGATGGAGATAACTGCTACTTCATCACTTATACAGATGAAGAATATGAGGAGGGATCCCTGACTATCGAGAATGCAGGCGTGGTTATGAACGAGTATCTCGAGGCACTCGAAGCGCTCTCCGCTTCTGATTTTGTGTACAACCCGGATAACGCTATGTATTCCTATTACGAGATGACAGACGACGGTGAGTACGTTCTTTCTATTTACATTGAGGAAGGCGTTCTTGTTTCGGTTGTCGAGACCTACCCCGACGGCACGGAATACTACTCCGATCTTTACGACCACGGTGTAACAACTGTGGAATAAAAAAACACTTTTACATTTGTCGGGCGAGAAACCGGGCTTATGCCTTGTTATCTCGCCCGGCCTTTTTTATTGCAAAAATTTCGAAAAAAGTTTTTGCGGGTTTGTTTTATAAAAAGTGCAAAAACAGCTATATTTATTTGCAAAAACACATATAAACCGTTGCGAATTGTTGCAAATAATAGCTCGGTGCAAGTAACACTTGACACGGTCAAGAAAAAAGTGCTTGCAATTATATTTAAGATAATGTACAATAAAAGCAGAAAATGAAGCAGGAGGGCGTATGAAAAGATTGTTGGTAATAATCATAATTTTGATATGTCTTTTGTCATCATGCGGAAGGCATAAGCATACGTACTCGTCCGATTGGGTAATTAATGCTGACGGACACATGAAAGAGTGCACCTCTGAGGAGTGCGATCATACAATAGCGTACGCTGCACATTCACTCGTTCCAATCGATGGCGGCACCCAAAACGAGTGTACGGTCTGCGGATATAAGACGGAAAACAAGGACTGTGTCGATTCGCACATACATACACTCTCGTCGGAGTGTATTTCCGATTCAATTTATCATTGGAGGACTTGTACATTCTGCGGTGAAACGGATGAAAGGGAAGAGCACGTATGGAGCGAAAGCTCGGTAACCCTTCCTCCAACATCGGATCGAGAGGGTCAGGCTGACAGGATATGTCTTGTGTGCGGAAGATACTCTCTCATTACGCTTGAACGTCTTCCCGAAAGAATGGGTGAGGAGGCTTGGATCTCTGCGTTTGATCTTGATAATGTGCGTATAAAGGAAAGTATGAAGAATGGATCTATAACCTCTGTCGACAGTGTATATAGCGTTGATGGAAATATTGTAGAGGTAAAGAGCGGCGGTGTCATCTCATACGCCTCGTGCTCGTCTGTTTCGCATCTTGACTTTTCATCGCTCTACTCGTCGTTTTCTCATTACGGTGATCAGGTATATAAGGCTGATAAGGTCAGCATCACGACGGACGGTATAAGCTCCGCGATCAAGGACGTTACCGCCGTGTTTAAGGACGGAAAAGTTTTCAGCGTAAGCTATTCCATGAGCCTTGGCGGTATTTTAGGAACCTTTACCTACAGTTATTCCTTCTACGATTGGGGTGAGGTAGAGCTTTCCCCAAGGCGTCTTACTGCCGAAGAGGCAGAGGCTCTGACAAGGAGCGAAGCCTTTGAATGTGATTTCAATCTTTTGTACTCGAGCATCGACTCCTCCTTTACGATGCACGAATCGAATCTTACCGTTAAAGACGGCGAATACCTATGTAAATATTACACGGATGGCCGCCTAGTTAAGACCAAGAAGGGGGACAGCGCCCCGGTTGCAGACGAGATCTCGCGGAATATCCGCTCCATAATTAATTTTGAATATCTTGATGCCTCGGATTTTGTTTATGAAGATAGTTCCGGAGAGTTTGTCTATATCGGACTCCCGGCGGATGTAGATGGAGTCGGCACGTTGACGTCTGTCAGAATAATGGCAGAGGACGGCAGGATAGCGTCGTTATACGCGGAGACAGGTAACGGAGATATTTACAGTTATGAATTTACGTACTATTGATTTTTGAAAGGGACCCGAATGGTAGTATCCGAGAAAATACAGTTTTACCGCAAGAGGGCGGGGCTATCGCAAGAGGAGCTTGCGAGAATACTGTTTGTCAGCCGACAGACCGTCAGCCTTTGGGAGACGGGGCAGACACTGCCTACGATAGATAACTTAATAAGACTCAGAGAGATATTCGGAGTATCTCTCGACGCCATCCTTTGCGACGATATGAATGAGACGGATAACGAAGTCAATGCTTCGCCTGATCAGCCGTGCTTGAAATACGACATCTCGTATGCGGAGGATGAGAGGGAGAAGTTTAAACAGGCTTACGCTATGCCGCGTTATACAATCTCGGCCATTCTGTTGGCGTTGATAGCGGTAATTGCGGCGCTTGTTCCGAAAATACAAGGCAAAGGTTTTCTTATTTCGCTTGGAGCAGTGCTATCCTTGGCGGTGGCTGCGCTTGCTGTTTGCATCTATGAGTTGGTTACTTACGATAAGAGAATAGGCGCGGATTATCATCACAGGATATTATTGAAGTTGTACGATGATCATACTACGGCAGAATATATGGACGAGGTCGGTAATACGTTAAGCTTGGCAATCTGCGAGCGCTTAAAGCTGAGAACTGATACGCGTGTTGGCGGATATATCGGTATTCGTCTCGGAGGCAAAACCGTGTTTTTGCGTAAAAGCGAAGTAGAAGAGGAATCCGATCTCCTATCAGCGAAGCCATCCTTCCGATACACCGTCGCGTTTACGTGTGTCCTCTGCGGTTTATTTGCTCTTGCTATATGCTTTCTTGCAATCAGTCTGGCGGTAAACGTCAGGCTCAGCCGCACTCTCGCAGGAGCATCGGTGAGAATTCCCGATTATGTAAGCCTGACCGAAAAAGAGGATATGGGACTCGTTAACGGAAAATACGTTGAGTATTTTGCCGAGATATATTTCTCGGACAGTGACGTTGCCGATTTTGAGAGGGAGATTGCTACGGATAGTATATGGAAGAGTATATCGGCATTTGACAGCGACACCGCGGCCTTGATTCCCGACGCAGGTATGTACAGAGGAGCGGAGTTCTACGTACTTGTCGGTGATGATTACGATGGATATATCCTTGTCACCTATTTTGCGGATGAAAATCTGATGAAGGTCGTAAGGTTTAACAGTAAGTAAATAACGAAAAAGGTCGAGGGCAAATCGCCTTCGGCCTTTTGTACGAAAAGCCCTCGGTTTTTATGCCGAGGGCTTTAAATGTGGTTGTGTTAATATGTTTATTACTTCACACCCAGCACTCCTGCGCTGAGCAGAATTGCCGTATCCTCCTCGTCGGGAGTGTAGGTGATATAGGCTATCTTCTTCTCGGGGTGGGGGTTATCCCATATCTGACCGAGCAAGAGGATGGGTCTACCCTCGGGGGTGCGGTATTCGTAGGTCGGATCGGCAAACCATGTGCCGACGTATCCTTGGTGGCGGTAGTATATCTGCGGCTTCGGGAGACCAAAGCTCTCATTTATCTGCATTATACCTGCGGCGTACTCTACGGGCACGTCAACCTTTTGTCCGTCCTTATATACAACGGTGTATTTACCTACGGGTATAAGCTCGCGCCAACATATTCTCGGTGCGCGGTTAAGTGTCGCGTGGTTGAAGATGAGTCGGTCATATCTCTTGCCGACCTTCAATTTCTCGGTCGGCTCGGTAAGCTCGAGGTAGGCGAGCTCCTCCGGTATACGTCGGAACGAGCCGTCAAATCCGCCGATATAGTCCGCCTCGTCGATATCCGTCTCGAGGTACAGATCGTACCTGCCGTGCATAAGGTCGCGCAGCTCGGGGATAACGAGCTGACCGATAAGAGTGGTTAGGGATGGGCGGTTTTTCTCATCGTAGCTATAGGCGTTCCAGAGCATCTCACCGGAGTAGGGCAGGTCGAGGAACTTACCGTTCTTTGCAAACCTTTCCTCGTTCACCGCCGTCCATGTGGAGACCTCTCCACCTATCATACCGTCCTTTTTTATCCTCTTGGAGAATCTCGTATAGTGTGAGGAGTAGAAGTTGCCCATCATGATATTATATCCCGAGGGCAAGAGCTCATCCTCTATATCCACCTCGGGGTGGAAGTACCATGTAAAGTCGAGGAGCATAAGATCCTTTGGCAGCTCCTCCTTCACACAGGCAAAGCTCTCGTCGGTGTAGTACATATTGACGTGGAACATATCCGACCAGAGCATGGTTCCGAGGCCCTTTGCCTTTAGGTGGTCATACAGCGCCTTGACGTGCTCAATGTATACACGGGGTGCCCCCTTTCTCCTACATTCGGGGCATAAGCCGAGGTGATAGACCTCGTCGTGACCTATGTGGACGTATCTCTTCGGCCTCACGACCTCGACCACCTCGTCGATTAGATCAAAGATAAGAGCCATGACTCTTTTGTCGCTCGGGCAGTAGCAATGTCCGTCGATATTCGTGTGCTGGATCTTTTTGAGCTCCTCCTCGGAGAGCGAGTCCTTGCATTTGCCAAGCTCGGCAAACTCCGGATGGGCTCCGGTTATGTATTCTATGTGGGCGAGGCTCTGCACCTCCGGTATTACCTCAAGACCGAGCGAGTAGAAATAGTCGACGAGATCTCTCACCTCGTCCTTCTCGAGGGCGGTGCCATCGGCTCCAATGTCCGCGTGCATCACTCTCTCGCACTTGCCCTCCTTGGCGAGCTTCTCGGTTTCTACCCAGTATTCGGTGATCTCGGGGTGGGTGTTGTAGCGCATATCTCCGTTAAACTCGAGGATCACGTGATTGTAGCCGTAGGGAACGAGTACGTAGCGCGCCAGCTTCTTTACAAAGTCTATCTGATCCCTTTTAGGCAGTCCCATATGGAAGCCGCGCATAGGTACGTCCGGTTTATCATCTATCTCAACTATTGGCAGATCAGAGTCCTCCCATAGCTCGATGATCTTGCACGCACCCCACAACAGCGCGAGTCTTGATGCCGCCTTGACTGTTGCTCCGCTCTCGGTCACGGATACGGTGTATCTTTCATTTTCATAATCGGGACATAACTCTATCGTGAGCGATATGCCGTTGCCGTTTGGAAGAGCCTTATATCTTTCACCGAGGCTCTCGAGAAGAAACTCCTTGACGAAGACCGAGTCCTCACCCTCGGCGAGAATATTACCGACAAGAACGCGTCCTTTCTTCATTCGGAAGCTCTTTGGAGTGGGAAGCAGTAAGGGCTCGTCATCATCGGGACAGAAGCCGTATACCTCAATACCGCCAAAGCCGAGATTAAGCACGTCGCCGGTGAGTCTCACAGTGATCTCACTGCCCGCAAGACTGACGAACACGGTCTTTGACACATCCTTTAC
>JAFTIN010000070.1 GCA_017456895.1 Clostridia bacterium | reverse complement strand
GGTCGCGGGAGCATAGTCAAGGGCGAGCTTACCAACCTCTATATCAAAAATGAAGGAGTGAGCGAGAGTGAGTATCTCGACAAGATCTGCCTCGGTGTCGTAACCCGGGTGTCCGTCCTCTTTGTTAAGGAAGAGAAGTCCCATTCCCTCGTATACCCTGTAAAGGCCGGTTATCTCGTTTGAGCTTACGTAACCTTCCGCTGCGTTGATGCCAACGAGGGCGAGAGCCTCTTTCGGAATAAGAAGACCGTCCGCCGTTTGCTTTGGCGGAGCGGAGAGCGTGACTCGCTTGCCGTTTACAAGCGCGGCACTTACGTTTGCTTTAAGACAAAGGGTGGGGATGTTCTTAACCGTATTCATAAGAGATTGCCTCCTTGCGCTCGTGCGCTATGCATAAATATTTTTACGGATTAATCTTAACACAACTCGTCACTTATGTCCATTGATTTTTTGGAAAATTGTTAGGATTGCTAAATAAGTTTGTTTGTTATGCACTAAATATTTTCTTCTTTTTTAAACAAAAGTTAGAAAATAATCAATATGTTTGACAAAAGACCTATTCTGTGCTAAAATATGCGTGTATTATTAAAAAACAGAAAGGGATATTATGAAACTCAACTACAAAAGAACAATTCTCGTAGGCTTTGCTTTCTTCCTTATCAGCGCGTTCTGGCAGGCTTACGACGCTATCGTACCCCTTGCACTTACAAACCACTTCGGACTCCCGCAGACCATCTCGGGTATTATTATGTCCGTGGATAACATTCTTGCGGTATTCATGCTGCCTATCTTCGGCGCGATCTCGGATAAGGTCATGACCAAGTTCGGTAAGCGTACTCCCTTCATCTTCGTGGGTACGGTTGCCGCAGTCCTCTCCTTCATCCTTCTTACTGTTGTAAACGGAATTCAGATCAACGCTCTTGCCGACTCCGGTATTATAGATAGATACAATGCGGCTGCAGAGGCCTTTAAGAACACCTCCGAGGGACTCAAGAGCAGTCTTGACGCAGGTATTCTCAGTCAGTCCGCATACAATTCCGCTATTGCCGAGGCAGAGTCGATCTTTGACGCTGTTAAGACTACTCTTAAAGAGGATGCTCTCGCTCTCACTCTCGAGAACATCTGGCCTCTCGTCGGATTCATCGGCGTGCTCCTTATCGTTCTTATCGCTATGGCTACCTTCCGCTCTCCTGCGGTCGCGCTTATGCCCGACGTAACCGTTAAGCCCCTTCGTTCCAAGGGTAACGCGATCATCAACCTTATGGGTACTGCCGGCGGTATTATCGTACTCGCTCTCAGCTCTATCTTCGGTATCTCCAAGAACCCCTATATGTCCTATACCGGCTACGTCATCGCTACCTGTGTTGTAATGGTGGCAGGTCTGGCGGTCTTTATGCTTACCGTTAAGGAGAAGCAGTGGTCGGACGATATGGAGAAGGCCTCCCGTGATCTCGGCCTTGAAGAGGCCGCTTTAGATGACGGTCAGCCCAAGCGCGCTCTTGATAAGGCGGAGTTCAAGTCTCTTATGCTTATCCTCGCGTCGGTTGCTCTCTGGTACATCGGCTACAACTCCATCACCAGTAAGTATTCGGTTTATTCCGCAAACGTGCTCGGCGTTGACTACGGTCTCACCCTCATCGTTGCGCAGGCGGCGGCTATAATCTCCTACATTCCCGTAGGTATCGTGGCCTCCAAGTTCGGTAGAAGAAAGACTATTCTCGCAGGTATCACCATGCTTGCTACCGCCTTCTTCATCGGTAACTTCATCAGCGCAGGCTCCAATATGCTTATTATGTATCCCATCTTCGCTCTTGCGGGTATTGGTTGGGCTACTATCAACGTCAACTCCTTCCCCATGGTCGTTGAGCTTGCCAAGGGCGGAGAGGTTGGTAAGTACACCGGTTATTACTACACGGCTTCCATGGCTGCACAGATCGTTGCTCCCATTCTCTCCGGCGCGCTCTACGACCTGTTCGGTATGAGAGCTATGTTCTTCTCCTTCGGTACTCTGTTCGTAGTCCTCTCCTTCGTCACTATGTTCTTCGTTAGGCACGGAGATGCAAAGCCCGAGAAGCAGGGTGCTCTTGAGAGCCTCGCGGGAGCAGACGACTGATACCGTGTGAAATTAACGGCTAAAATTTAACATCAATAAAGCGAACGGCGAGAAAACGCCGTTCGCTTTGAATAACTTATAAAAGAGGAAATATATGCACCCTATTTTTATCGTACTGATAGTGTTATTGGCATTGGTTCTTGTGGCGCTGCTTTTAATGCTGTATATGATCTATCCGGGCAAAAAGCGTCCCGAGATGGAGAAGTTTAAGTCCTACAGATATGCTCACCGCGGACTGCACGATGATACCAAGGCGGAAAACTCCATGTCTGCCTTTGCCGCCGCTAAGGAAAAGGGCTACGGAATCGAGCTCGACGTTCGTCTTTCCAAGGATGGGGAGCTCGTGGTGTTTCACGACGATAACTTAACACGTGTAGTGGGTATTGACGGAAAAGTAATAGATTATACCGCCGAGGAGCTCTCCAAAATGAGCCTCTCCGGTACTGCCGACGGCGTTCCCACCTTCCGCCGGGTTCTCGACCTTATCGACGGCGCTGTTCCTCTCATCATCGAGGTCAAGATGCATGGAGAGGAGAAGGGAATTTCCGAGAAGCTTGTCGAGGTTCTTGAGGGGTACAAGGGTGACTACGTGGTCGAGTCCTTCAACCCCATAGCTCTTAAAATAATCAGAAAACTGCGCCCCGACATTCTGCGCGGTATTCTCGCCGCAGAGTATCTCAAGGAGGAGAAGCATAAGGGCAAGATCCTTTACACTCTGCTCCAGCATCTCATGCTCAACTTTATGGTGCGCCCCGACTTTATCGCATACGAAAAGAACGGCTATAAGGTCAAGGGCTTGAGATTCGTCCGCCGCAGCTTCGGCACCGCTCTTGTCGCCTGGACTATCAAGTCACAGGATGAGGAAAAGGCTGCTATCAGCCACGGCTTTGACGCTGTCATCTTTGAGGGATATATTCCCGAGGAATAAATTGATCCGATATGAGAATACAACTTGTTGCGACCTGTCTTTTCGGCCTTGAGCACCTGCTCGGCGAGGAGATCGAGAGGCTCGGCTACGAGCGTGTCTCGACTATAAACGGCAGAGTTACCTTCATCGGAGATGAGGAGGCGGTGGCTCTGTCCAACGTCTTTCTCCGTTATGCGGAGAGGGTGTATATTAAGCTCGGCTCCTTTAAGGCGGCCAGCTTTGAGGAGCTATTTGAGGGAACGCGCGCCCTCCCCTGGTCGGAGTTTATAGGCAGAAACGACGCCTTCCCCGTCAAGGGCCACTCGATCAAGTCACAGCTCTTCTCCATACCCGACTGTCAGGCTATTATCAAGAAGGCTATAGTCAGGAGCATGTCGGAGGTGTACGGTATATCCGTCTTTCCCGAGGAGGGGGTAAAATACCAGGTCGAGTTCTTTATACTCAACGACGAGGCGACGCTTATGATAGATACCTCGGGAGAGCCCCTGCACAAGAGAGGCTACCGCCGTGAGGCAAACGCGGCTCCTATCCGTGAAACGCTCGCCGCGGCGATCGTGGCCACCTCGCGCCCCAGAGAGGACGTGCTCCTCTGGGACCCTATGTGCGGCAGCGGTACAATAGCTATCGAGGCGGCTATGCAGATGAGAAATATAGCCCCCGGTATGCGCCGTAATTTTGCGGCTGAAAAATTCCCGTACGTATCTCACGTTCTTTGGAAAAATGCCAAGGAAGAGGCGCTTGAAGGTATCGTGCAGTCGAGCTTTGAGGTATACGCCTCGGACATCGACGAGGAGTGTGTAAAATTGACCAAGGATAACGCTTACAGGGCAGGCGTGTTAAATTCTATTAAGGTTTTCCGCCAGGATGCAAGACGTATCTCGGCTCCCGGAAGGCGCGGGACCGTGGTTACAAATCCGCCCTACGGCGAGAGGATAGGCACTGTGGAGGAGGTCGAGAGGCTATACCGCGATATCGGCACTCACTTCCGCTCCTTAGCTCCCTGGCAGATCTACGTTATCACCTCGCACGAAGGATTTGAGAGACTCTACGGCAAGAAGGCCGATAAGGTCAAGAAGCTGTATAACGGTATGATCCCCTGCTACTTATATCAGTTCTTCAAGAATAAATAAAAGGAAGAGCAAGCGCTACGGACAAGGATAGTGCTTGCTTTTTTCTTTGGAAAATTTTATTTTAATTTCTTTTTTTGGTAACAGTATCGTAATAAAGTTGATATATAATAGGTACGTAAGATAAAAATAAATGTCCGTATTTTCACGGACGGATCGGAGCATTTATGAGTAGAAGAACAGGGCGCTCACTCGTCCTTCTTATGATAATTTTATTGATATCGTCTCTCTGTATGTCATCCTGCAATCTGATCGGTCTCGGTCTTAAAGATAACGACGAGTACCTCACTAAGGATGAGGTGCAGAATATGATAAACAACAATATGGGAGACAACGTCACGGTTGAGGGCGGAGATAATTACGATATTACGATAAACGGAGTGGAGAACGACAACGTTGCGGCCGCCAAGGCTCTGCTTTGCTCCGTGAGTATAAGATGCGTTTTCAGAACCGTGTCGTACGGGATGTCATATCAGCCCGGAGCCTCCACCGGCCGCGAGAAGACCTCTGCCGGATCGGGCGTTATCTATAAGCTGGATAAGAATAACGGCGACGCCTACATTCTAACAAACTATCATGTGGTATACTACAATCAGTCGGATACGGAAAACGGTATCAGCGACAACATAACGGTGTATCTATACGGCCAGGAGAGCGCGGACTACGCCATCCCCGCGACTTACGTCGGAGGGTCGATGAATTACGACCTCGCTCTGCTTAAGGTTGACGGCAGCCGTATTCTTGCCGAGAGTAACGCGACAGAAGCGGATCTTGCGGACTCGGATGAGGTGGCTGTGCTTGACAGAGCAATAGCGGTAGGTAATCCGGCGGCTCTCGGGATCTCGGCAACTCTCGGATATATAAACGTTGAGAGCGAGTACATCCGCATGGAGGGCGCGGACGGAGCGACGGAGATACAGATAAGAGTAATGAGAACCGATACCGCGGTAAATAGCGGAAACTCCGGCGGAGGACTCTTTAACAGCGAGGGGAAGTTGATCGGTATAGTCAACGCCAAGCTGAATAACACCGATAATATGGGCTACGCCATCCCGTCGAACTTTGTTAAGAGCGTAGCGGAGAATATCCTCTACTACTGCGACGGAACTAACCTCGAGAACGTATACAGATGCTATCTCGGTATAGTGGTCAGCCCTAGCAAGCTGTACACGGTTTATGATGAAGAGACCGGCAAGGTGCATAAGCGCGAGCAGATCAGCGTCATCTCTACCGAGAAGGGCGGACTCGCCGAGGGTGTTCTTCTTGAGGGGGATATTATCAATTCCATAACTGTTGACGGTGTGACGTATGAGGTTGACAAAATGTATATTGTGACGGACTCTATGCTCTCGGCAAGGGTCGGATCAGTAGTCTCGATCAGGGTAACGAGAGGAAACGAGACTCTTGATCTTAATATCGAGATCACGGAGAAGTCACTCACTCTTATAAAGTAAAAAATATAGGCAATACTTCCTAAACGGTTGTATTGCCTATTTTAGTTGTCATAATCGGGGGTTAAGCAAAAATAACCCTCTTCTTATTTGTGATCAGTCCTTTGTTTTTATAACTCTTGTGACTGCGACCGTCATATCGTCATTGTGCGGCAGATTTTTGAGAGCTGCAGCGAGTATAGAGTCTGCATATTCCTTGAGGTTTCTCTTCGGAGGCTTGGATAAAAGGTCGAGCAGCCAAGGGGTATCCTCTGCTGCACCGCCTATTCCGTCGGAGAGCATGATTATGTAGTCATCACCCTCAAGGTCTATCTTTATCTTCTCGGCGTCCACGTTTTTCATAAGGCCGAGGGGGGCGGTCTTTGACTTTATTCTGAAGATCGACGAGCCGCGCTTAACGTAGGAGGCGGCCGCGCCGCTCTTTAAGAACTCTGCGTCACCCCTGTACAGGTCGACAGAGAACAGGTCTACCGTGGCAGAGCACTCACGGTGTTTATGACGCACGGTGTGGTTGAGTATTTTGAGCACGGTCTGTCCCTCCGGGTTAAACTCAAGGGCGCGAGTCATAAAGTCGGTGACCAATGACGAGACCTCTTTTGCCTCCTTTCCCGAGCCCATTCCGTCAGAGAGCAGGGAGTAGAAGAAGCCGCATTCACTCTCAAAGGCGGTTGCGCTATCGCCTGAGACCTCGTCTCTTTCTCCGGCAATAGAGGCTACCGCGCACTCTGCTGCGTAGGACTTCTCGCTCGGGCACTCCATGAGAGCCATCTTTCCCCTGCGGTAGAACTCGGGTGTGCCGAGTCTCACCCCGCTTATCGACTCAATGTTTTTCTTTAATTCGGGCGCTGTGATCTTGCTTCCCGTTTCGTCCTCGGCAGCGAGTATAAAGTAGGGGCGCCTTTCTCCAAACGCTCTGATCACTCCGTCCGGCATTCCGGCGTCGAGCATGACCTCTGCGAGTCTTTCCGATAGGGGCTCGTTGATCGATTTTTCCTTTTCGTCCTCGAGTCTTGCTTCGTTTATCAGCTTGGCAATCAGTCCGAAGTCCTCGGACGAGGTATCCTTTTTCATCTCGCGGAACTTCTCCTCTGCGAGTATAGCCGCTCCGCGGTTGATAGCCTCGGCTATATTGGGGGAAAGACGGCAGTATTCGGGATAGGCGCCGAGGTCCTCCTCGGTTATTTTTCCGTTTTTATAGAGGAGGTCGGCGAGCTCGTGTGTGTTGTCTATAAATTTGCGGTCGCCCTTCGTCATACAGGCGCCGCGCCCTTCACAAGCTCTGCAGTACTTGTCCGCGCACTCGAGGATGAGGTCGGAGAGCTCCTCCCTCGTCGGGTGAGCCGAGCTCTCGTTATACGCCTTGATCGACGAGGACATTGCCGAGAGGGACATTTCGAGGGAGGATAGCGCCCCTTTATATCTGTTACGGTAAGAGAGAGCGACTGTACCGACCATATCCATGGCGCTCTTCTCTACCTCCTCACACTCGCCCTCGGTCTTCTCGACAGAGATACGCTTTAGTATTGGAGAAACGGTGAGCGAGGCTATGGCGTATTCGGGCAGTATGGTGAGCAGTCCCTCAAGCGAGCCGGCATACGCCGCCCATGATCCGAGCAGAACTCCGCCGCCGATCACTCCGTAAGGGAGTCCGAGGGAAAAGAGACCGCCTGCCGCAATACCCGCAAGGGCAAAGGATACCGAGTATGCGCTCGAGAGTCCAAATGAGGAGACAAAACCGACTATGCATCCCGAAAGGGCGCCAAATCTTTTTGCCACGATGAGAGTGACAGCCCCCGAGAATATGTATGCAAGACTGATGCCTACGAGCTCATATTCTCTGAATGATATAGATATAAGGAAGATTAGAAGTAAAGAGGATAAACGGAAGAAAAGTAAATTAAACTTTTCTTTTTCGCTCTTTCCTTTGCTTGAAAACACATTAGTAGCGTTGTCAAATATTTTTAAAAATGAGACATCGGCGTCAAAGAGTCCGGACAGACCGAAGGTGATGAAGGGAGGCAGGATCACCATAGACAGACCAAAGAGGACTGTGGTGGGTGTAAAGCCGGAGAGGAGCACCTCGTAGATGGCCGCGATAAATCCGCCGATCAGGGAGGCCGACATCTTAAGCAAAAGCCCCTCGGAGAACCACCTCATATATATCCTCTCACCGTCCTCGTCCTTATCCGTGCCAGACACGATAATTCTTAAAAACACGACTATGACCGAGATCATAGAGTAGACTATGCCGGATTTACCGAGAGTCAGAGCGCCCGATACCGCGCCGAGCACTGCTATCCACACCCTTGTCGGCAGAACGGCTACAAATGCCAGAGCCAGCGGGTGTGAGCCGAAAATAACGTGACATCTTGAGAATATGAAGGCGACGAAGAATGTCATCACGTCAAGCAGCGGAGCCTCTCTTTTCATCCTCGCTTCCTCTATCGAGTGCTTGATGGATCTGACAACCCCTGCACCTCTTTTTCTTTTTTCCTTAGCCTCTTCACGGCTTGCTTTATCCATAAATAATCTCCTTTCGTAAGGTGAGGCGCATTTTTGCGCACTGCTTCCTTCGTATCTATTTTAACGCGGGGCCGCCGCATTATTTTGTCGAGCAAGGACTGTCGCAAGGTGAGAGAAAAGAAAGATGCGTGTCGCTCGAGAGGGAAAAGCATAAAAAAACCTTGTTTATTTGCTAAAGCACACGTATTCTGCGATATTTTGACTGCATAAATCACGGAAGAGACGAATATATTCGGCCAAGTCTTATAAGAGACGGAAAAATCGGTTGAAATTTCGGATAATATATGTTAAAATATTTGATAAGAACACAGAAAGGAGTCGCGATATGGAAAAGTCAGGTGAGCTTTGCGGCCTCGTCATAGTTAATAAGGAGGAGGGTATCACCTCTCAGGGCGTTGTCAACCGCGTAAAGAGAATATTCGGTGTTTCCAAGGCGGGACACACGGGCACCCTTGACCCTATGGCTACCGGTGTACTCCCCGTGCTTATAGGCAGGGGCGTCAAGGCGAGCGAATTTATGCTCACCGGCGACAAGCACTACGGCGCGACTCTGCTCCTCGGCGTGACGACCGACACGGAGGACGTGACGGGAACGGTGCTTACCGAGAACGAGGTGGAGCTCAGCGAGGAAGATGTTCTCGGCGCTATAAAAAAGTTTGTGGGCAAAATCATGCAGACTCCCCCTATGTACTCGGCTCTCAAGGTTGGCGGAAAGAAGCTGTGCGACCTTGCAAGACAGGGACAGACCGTGGAGCGCGAGCCGAGGGAAATAACCGTCCACGCCATAAAGGCAGAGAGAATAAACGACAGGGAATACTACCTTGACGTCACATGCTCAAAGGGTACCTATATCAGAACTCTGTGCGCAGATATAGGCGCCTCGCTCGGTGTCGGCGGAGTGATGAAAACGCTCAAAAGACTCACCGCCTCCGGCTACTCCATCGACGAGGCAAGGACGCTCTCGGAGTATGAAAATATGACCGATGAGGAAAGGCGCGCCGCTGTATATCCCATAGAGCGTATCTTTGAAAAATACGAGACGGTGACGCTCCCCGACTTCTTTGCTCGCCTTGCTCACTCGGGTCAAGAGATATACCTTAACAAGATAAAAAAGAGCTTTAAGGTGGGGGACGTGGTAAATATTGCGGACTCCGAGGGCTTTTTTGCGGTAGGCGAGGTGCGTGAATTTGATAGCGGCCTTGCAATAAAGCCTATCAGACAGTTCAGACAGTGAGGA
>JAFTIN010000069.1 GCA_017456895.1 Clostridia bacterium | reverse complement strand
TCTGAATAGACAAACTTGTATGAACTACCAACGTAAAATTCAGAAAGCTCGGTTGCAGGTTTGAAATAATACGTGGTGAAGCTGCCTGCCAACGTGCTTGCTTGTTCTCCGCGCGTACCAAGATACTTGAAATTTTGCGATTTCAAATATTCAAACACACTGACAACATAGGCTTCACGCTCCTTGCTTGTGAAGCTAACGTAAATATCCTCACCGTTATGATTTACATAATCCTTTTCGATGGTAGGCAAATCACCTACAAGACATTCTGTGAGCTTATCTTCTGAAAACCATTCGTTTTCTTTGTGTGCGCTACCGCACGATGCAAGACAGCATAAGCATAAAACTACGGTCAAGCATAAAGCTAATAACTTTTTCATTTTTATTTCCTCCTAAATACTCATAATAACTTAATTTGCAGAATCCAAAATATCAAACAACTCATTTATTTCTTCTTCCGTACATTCAACAGCAAAAATGTTTGTACCTTTGATATTCTTTCCCATAGGGGAAGATATTGTAATTCCGTGCGAATGTAAACCGAAGGTGTATTTATCAATACCGACATTGTATATCGGCTGACATTCACATACGGGATCAACGGTAGCTTTTCCTTCGATTGCTTTAACTAACTTTCCAAAAAAGTATTCGTCCTCAACTTTAGTATCGGTTTCACCTTTTAGTAGAATTGTTGGCGTTAATGTTCCGCGATTGAAATAGGCAACTCCATTTTCTGCACCGACTTCAATTTTAGCGGTATCGCAACCTGCAAAGGAAAGCATCAGTAAAAGCATCAAAAATATTGCAACTATTTTCTTCATTCTCGTTACCTCCTTAGAAGAAAAAACAAAAGCCATTCAACAAAAAGGCACAGTACACCTATGTTAAATGGCTCAATGATTTTTTATAAAAGTGCGTTTGAAAGGGGGCGAGCCAAACAATACGCCCAGAGGTGTATCAAAAAGACTTTATCGCTCTTTTGACATACTGTAACCCCTTTCGATAATTTTCCAATTATAGTATAGCATATTTTTTCAACTTTTTCAATACTTTTTCGGTTCAATATACATATTTATGTATATATTTTTACGACATTTATAGTCGAATTTCCGCTAAAAAAGTCAAAAGGCATCGGCAATATACACCGATGCCTATATCCTACACGCTCAATACTTTTTTGTACTGTGGCTGAAACTATGGATCGACCTGACTTTTATCATTGGCAAGCCAATGTTGCGGAACCACCGTAGTTGCTCACGAAATTGTTTGTTTTTAGCGTGTTGATATCAATAGTCAGAACTCCTTTTCGGTGACGTTGAAAATATGCTTTTTCTTGCGCTTTGCGTGCTGATACGTTTTGTAAGCTCCGCCCCAATCGTGAGTGATACCGCAGATAACGTAATCGGCTTGCTCGACCATCCACCTATTACGGTAGGTAATGGCAAACCTCGGCGGCTTATCCTCGATTTCCGGGTATATGATCTCGTCGTATCGTGTCTTTTGATACTCCAAATGATTTTGCTGATATTCCACCGTCATATATGGGGTAATGAATATGAGCGAAACGCCGGGGTGAATGGCTTTATATTTCTTGCAGCAATCATAGGCAAAGCTGTCAAAAGAGCCGTAACCTCCTAAGTAAAAATCCGCAGGATTATCACCGACCTTTTCTTCCAAAAAGGCAAGGATTTTTTGCTCGTATTCTTCCGTTCTTATGAACTGTGAATGACCGCAAAAGGTAATAATCATAGAAAATACCTCTTTATGTAGGTGTACCTACATAGTATATCACACTTTTGTGAAAAAATCAATAGTATGTAGGTACACCTTCTTATAATTTTTCCTATTTATTGATAAAATATATATGTAGGCAAAACTACGGAGATAAATCTACTTACGGGAGGTGTTTGCGTGACTGTAAATGACGCTGTTGCGAGAAGAATAACAAAGCTCTTACAGGAAAAAGATATGACACAATATCGTTTAGAGCTTGACTCCGGCATACAACACGGAAGTATGCAGTGCATAATGAACGGACGAAACAAAACTGTTACGTTAAGCACCGTGATTATGCTTGCTCGCGGCTTTAACATTTCGCTGACGGAATTTTTAGACGATGATCTGTTCCGCAGTGAAGATTTAGAGGTGGAATAAAGGCTATCTGCTCGTAGATAGCTTTTATTTTTTTGTCATTTTGCTATTGTTTATTTACATATCATTATTATAAATCCTCTTTTTGGGGGAAGGGTATCAGAAAAAGCCGTCGCTGTCAAGGAAAAAAATTATTGCTGAAAACAACAAAGAGCCGATTTTACGGACACTAAAAATGTTCGTGATTCGGCTCTTTTTTCATTACAATAATGCAATATTTTTTTTCTTTCCTTGACCGCTCGTGTCTTTTCCTGATGGAGAGGTGTTGAGGATTTTGGATATAGGAAAAGTTGTGTTTTCCTTTGGGCTTTGTTTGGGTAAATCGGTGTTCATTTGGATTTATTTTCAGACTGCTTGGGGGAAAGTTTCTTACATTCAAAAGCCATTTTCCGTATTATGAAAACGGAAGTTAGCGAACGATACGGATTTTATTCCGTTTTCGGCATCTGACTTACTATTTCAAAAAGGAGGTACGGAAATGTTAAGAAGCATCAAGAAGGCTTACGAGATTATCAAGGCGCAGGATAACGAAACTTCCATCACTATCCACACTATTCGTGTATGGTGCAAGGAAGGAAAAGTAAAGTGCTTGAACGCCGGCACAAAAATCCTCGTGGATATGGAAAGCCTTTTAGATTATATCTCGATGAAGGACAAATAAGGAGGTTGCTAAATGGCACACATCAACATCACAAGAAGTAAAAAAGGCGTATTGCAGGCGAAAATCCAAGCCTACGGCAAAGACCCCGTAACCTGCAAACCAAAGCTCTTTACTCGCAGAGTTTATAACGAGGACGGGCTGACAGAAGCGAAATTCAAAAAGTACGTTGAAAAGGTCGCTATCGAATTTGAAGAAACGGTCAAGACCGAATTTCAAGAAGGTGTTACGGCTGCTCGAAACAGAGTTTTGACCTTTTCGGAGCTTATGAAGGAATGGCAAAAGACCGTACTTAATACGCAGTCGATAAGCTATTACCGAAGAATTTGCGAGGTTGACAGACGTTTTACGGCGTATCTGACCGAACAGCAGCTTGCAAACAGACCAATATCGGAAATTACCGTCCGTGACGTGCAACTGTTCTTGAACGGATTTACACAGAAACGGACGGAAAAGACCGATAAAGCAGAGTTAATCAAGCCTTTGCCGAAGCAAGTCAGCTTTCGTGAGCTTGCCAGAGAAGGCATACTGACAAGGGTATCCTCTTACAGTATGAACAACTGCGGCGCGAAGATAATGCTTGATAAAGCAAAGGCTATCTGCGAGTTTTACAGCCTTGATTTTGACGAATATTTCAGGCAGGAGAAAATCGAAAAGACCTACGCCCTTGAAACCATAAAGGGATACAGACGAGTTTTGAGGGCTTTATTTAACGAAGCGGTACGCTACGAATGGATAACGAAAAATCCCGTTTGCGGCACGAAAATCGTTACGGGTAATAACAATTCGAGCTTAACGCCCGTAAGCGAAAAGGAGGTGTATTCCTTTAAGGAATGCCGCGAGTTTATAAAGGCTCTTGACGACCTTCCGCCCGAATACATATACAGACGGGTAACAACGAAATTTATGCTGCTTACCGGCGTCAGAACGTGCGAGCTTCACGGACTCAAATGGTCGAAGTTCGACTTTGAAAAGAAGATTGTACGCATAGACAAGAACAGAATGTATGCGCCCGAATTTGGCACATACGAGAAAGGAACGAAGTCAACGACGTCGGAGCGAGATATCCCCCTGACCGATGATCTGATTGCAGAACTCCGGGCATATATGGAATGGTTTAGGCTCGCTGATGCAGACTTTGATAACAAGCTCGACGATTACTACTTCGCCGTAAACATTTACAGAGAGCCCGAAGGAACGGGCAGCATCGGTCAATGGCTGAAACGCTTTGAGCAGAAAAACGGCTTCAAAAAGGTAACTTGCCACGGCTTACGTCATACCTATTGTAGCATAATGCTCGCGCGGAACGTCCCTGTAAACACGGTTAGCAAATATATGGGACACGCCGACCCGACAATTACGTTAAAGGTATATGCTCACTTTATACCCGATACACTTGATACGGCACTAATGATTTTAAGCGAACTGACAGCAGATGGCTGAGAGTAAGATCTCGGCCATCTTTTTTATTATGGAGGACAATATGTATATACCACGATTACGACGGATAAGCGACGTTATAAATGAAATGAAGAAAGCAGACCCCGAAAGCATCATCACCTACTACACGATTATTAAGCTGATAGAGGTCGGCAAGCTGACGGCTCTGAAATACGGTAACGCTTGGCTGATAAACCTCGACGAGCTTTACTGCATTTTAGGAGGAAAGCCCTATGAAGAAGATAACGTCGGGTAAGCTGCAAGCCCTATTTGCAGAAAGGGATACCGAAACAATCCTGCGCTATACAAACGTGCGGCGCTTTGCGATTGAAAACGGTATCCCTCATATTTTGGAGCGAAACATAATCTTGATAGACCCGGCTGAATTTATGCGAAAGGTCAATCCGAACGGCTGGGAAGGGCGTTACGAAATGCCGCGCCTACGTACCTTAAAAGAGTGTGTGCGTCTTTGGAACGAACGATTTAGGCGGTGGCAGATAGATAAACACGATATTGAACGGCTGATACGGGAAGGCAAAATCACGAGCTTTAAGCACGGAAATCGTTGGGTACTGAACTACGACGAGGTTATTGAAGCTCTGCGCGAGTATGTCAAAACCTATTCAGGACACCCGATAGCAAGGCAAAACAAAAGAAAAAAGCCCACTAAATAGTGGGCTGGCGCGCCTAAGACGATTCGAACGTCCGACACCCAACTTAGGAGGTTGGTGCTCTATCCTGCTGAGCTATAGGCGCATATTGAAAGTTATTTAACGAAATGAAAGTTGCAAAAATAATACCAAAAACTATACCAATTTTGATTTTATTGCAAGAAAAACGCAAAATATGGTGCAAAATCGGTCAAAAAACACTATATTTAGTGGTTTTGGGCGGATATGCCTACACCTTAGGAGGGGTTTATTATATCCATTTAACTATGCAGGCGTATTCAGTTGTGAATGAGTAACCCTTAGGAGGGGTTTATTATATTCCGCGCTCGTCGCATAGTCGTGAGTCATCGTCCTCGCAAGTCTCGGACTCGTCTCGCTCGTTGCTTTGGAGCGTATCGCGGCACAAAAACAACACTCAGTTGTTTTTGTTTGCTCACATTTAACAATGCAGGCGTATTCAGTTATGAAGGGGAAACCCTTAGGAGGGGTTTATTATATTCCGCGCTCGTCGCATAGTCGCGAGTCGTCGTCTTCGCAAGTCTACGACTTGACTCGCTCGTTGCTTTGGAGCGTATCGCGGCACAAAAACAACACTTAGTTGTTTTTGCTTGCTCACATTTAACTATGCAGGCTAATATTTAGTTGTTTTTGCTTGCTCACATTTAACAATGCAGGCGTAAGTATTTAATCTTGATTATTAGGAGTAGCATTTATTCCGCTCGTATATTCTATCATATTGCGGCGTAAATGTCAACTCCATTTTTAGAAAAACTGTTGACTTGCATTGACAAAATATTTAAATTGATTTATAATTATTACGTATGCGATACTGCATCAGAAAGGCAAAACGAATGAAAAAATACGTAGGATACGTAAAAAAGTACTGGTACAGCTTTCTCCTCGGTCCCTTCTTCATGGTGCTGGAGGCGTGCGGAGAATTTATTCTCCCTTACATAAACGCCAATATTATAGACAAGGGCGCGGCGGAAAAGAACGTGCCTTACATACTTGAGAACGGCCTGTATATGGTCCTGCTCGCCGCATTTATGATGCTGACGGGTATCCTCGGCGCAAATTTTGCTATACGCGGCTCAACAAGGCTTGCCGCAGGCGTCAGGCGCGACGTTTTTAAGAGGATACAGTCCTTCTCCTTCTCAAACATTGACGACTTTACCACCGGCTCGCTCATCACGAGAATAACGAACGATATTACCCAGGTGCAGAACTTCACGGGAACCCTCCTGCGCGGTATGTTCCGCAGCCCGATAATGCTTATCGGCGCTCTTGTAATGTCCTTTACCTTAAAGCGCGAGCTCGCCTGGATAATCTTCGCCATAATTCCGTTTATGGCGCTCGGAATCTTCATTATTATAAAGACAGCCAGTCCAAGATACACCAAGATGCAGTCGGCTCTCGACGGCCTCAACAACAACATCGGCGAGACGGTTACAAATCAGCGCGTAATTAAGTCCTTTGTCAGAGAGGAGTACGAGATAGAGCGCTTTGAAAAGAGAAATGCCGAGCTCGTGGAGAAGAGCACATCCGCCCTTAAGGTCATGCTCTTTATGATGCCTGTCAGCGCCGTGGCTATCAACGTGACAACACTTCTCGTGGTCTGGGTATCCGGCAGACAGATCATGGTCGGTGATATGACCATAGGTACACTCACAGCCTTCATCACCTACTTGACTCAGATACTCACTGCTCTTAACTTCCTTGCCAACATTATTCTACAGGGCACGAGAGCGGCCGCCTCAGACAGACGTATCTCCGAGGTAATGAACGCAAAGCTTGATCTCACCGACGATGAGGCAAAGGAAAAGGACAGACGTGTCACTCGCGGAGATATTGAGTTCCAGGGCGTGTCCTTCCGTTACTTCAAGAACAACACCGAGAAGGTGCTTGACAACATAAATATTAAAATTAGTGGCGGAGAGCTTGTCGGCATAATCGGCTCTACAGGCTCGGGAAAGACAACTTTAGTTTCCATGATACCGCGTTTATACGACGTGGACGAGGGTGAAGTGCTTATCGACGGCGTGCCCGTTAAGGACTACTCACTCTATAATTTAAGAGAAGGTATAGCCTGTGTCCTGCAGAAAAATACACTCTTTGCCGGCACCGTCGCGGAGAACCTCCGCTGGGGTAACGAGCTTGCCACTGACGAGGAGCTTGTAAGAGTGTGTAAGATCGCCCAGGCTCACGGCTTCATCTCCTCCTTTGAGGACGGATACGAGACAGAGATCGGCCGCGAGGGCTCGAGACTCTCGGGCGGACAGAAGCAGAGACTGTGTATTGCTCGCGCCCTGCTCAAAAGTCCTGCAATAATCATTCTTGACGACTCTACCAGCGCAGTTGACACCGCGACCGACGCCTCCATACGCCACGCCTTCCGCGAGGAGCTCGGCGGAGTAACAAAGCTTATTATCGCGCAGAGAATTCAGTCGGTCATGGACGCTGACAAGATAATCGTGCTCGACGAGGGCAGGGTAGTCGGCGTTGGTACACACGCTGAGCTTATGAAGAGCTCCGAAGAGTACCGCGAGATCTACCTTTCTCAGAAGGATGAGGAGGTGGAAGCATGATGACAAATAACGACAGACGCGAGCGCTTTTTAAAGAAATATTCCGCGTCGCAAAACGACCGAGCAAGGAAGGAAATGAACGTAATGCCGAGGCGAGGCCCCGGCGGAATGATGCGCGGAGGAGCGAAGCCGAAGAACGCCCTTAAGAGCCTTGCAAGACTGCTTGCCTACCTCTCCCACGAGAGAGGACTGCTTATCGCTGCGCTTGTCTCGGCGCTCTTCTTTACAGTCGCATCGCTCACCTCGTCCTATATGCTCCGCCCCGTGCTCAACCTGCTTACAGAGGAGGGCAAAACACCGAGCGAGCGTATGACTGCCTTGGCTCTCGGAATTGCTCTTATGGCCTTGGTTTACGCTATCTCGATCTTCAGCCAGTGGCTGCAGCAGAGACTTATGCTCGCTGTCTCACAGAGGTCTTTGAAGCGTATGAGGAGCGACCTCTACCGCAAGATACAGACACTGCCCATCAAGTATTTTGACACTCACAGATCGGGCGATATTATGAGCCGCTTTACCAACGACGTTGACACCGTAGGTGAGATGCTCAACACCACTCTTATCCAGATAATCTCCGGAGCTATAACCATTGTTGGTACCGTAGTTCTTATGATCTATACAAACTGGATACTCGGACTCATAACCCTTATTATGACTCCTGTGCTAACTTTTGTTAGCAGATTGATAATGAAAAAGGGTAGAACGGCCTATAAGGAGCAACAGAAAAATCTCGGTATGCTCAACGGATTCTCCGAGGAGATCATCTCGGGACAGAAGGTAGTTAAGGTCTTTAACCACGAGGCCGTCGCTATTGACGAGTTCGATTTTCTCAACGAGGAGCTTGTCGAGTCGCAGATCAAGGCGCAGTTCCGCTCGGGAATAATGGGTCCTGTTACACACCAGCTGTGTAACGTTTCCTACGGTATAGTCGCCTGTGTCGGCGGACTGCTCGTAGCTCTTAGAGGCTTTGACTACGGCGGACTTGCTATATCCTTGAACTTTACCAGATCCTTTAACAGACCGATAAACGAGATCTCAATGCAGATGAACGTTATCTTCTCGGCTCTTGCCGGAGCAGAGCGCGTATTTGAGGTGCTCGACGAGAAGTCGGAGGAGGAGCTGCCCGATGAGATCGTACCCGAGAAGATCGAGGGACATATCGTCCTTGACAACGTATCCTTCGGATATACCCCCGACACTACCGTTCTTCACAATATCTCGCTGTATGCAAAGCCCGGACAGAAGATAGCCTTCGTCGGCTCTACCGGAGCGGGCAAGACCACCGTCACCAACCTTCTCTCGAGGTTCTACGATATAAACGAGGGAACCATCACCGTCGACGGTATTCCGATCGAGAGGATCGATCGCGGTGCCCTCCGCCGTAACGTGGCTATGGTGCTTCAGGACACTCACCTGTTCACCGGTACAGTAATGGAAAATATACGCTATGGCAGACTCGACGCTACCGACGAGGAGGTTATCGAGGCAGCTAAGATCGCCTCCGCCCACTCCTTTATCATCAATCTTGAGCACGGCTACGATACCGTGCTTGAGAATGACGGCGCCAACCTATCTCAGGGGCAAAGACAGCTTTTAAACATAGCCAGAGCGGCTATAAGCAAGGCGCCGATCCTGATTCTTGACGAGGCGACGAGCTCGGTCGACACAAGGACCGAGAAGCATATTGACGAGGGTATGGACAGGATAATGGAGAACAAGACCACCTTCGTCATAGCTCACAGGCTCTCCACCGTCCGCTCCTCGAACGCTATTATGGTTCTTGAGAAGGGCAGGATAGTCGAGAGGGGTAGCCACGAGGAGCTGATAGCCCTCGGAGGCAGATATGCGGATCTATATAATGAAATAATCGAACTTGACTGATTATTATAACTATTATTTACAAAAAATACTTTTAAACCGCATAATATTCTTTGAAAAAACTTTATATCAAAGGAGCAATATATGAAAAAGCTTTTTCCAAAAGATAAAAAGGATTGGCTGAGATTTTTTAAGAACACCGGTTTGATTCTTCTCGGCACATTCATTCTTGCCTTCGGAATTGCTATGTTTATCTTCCCGTTCGACCTTGTTACAGGCGGTATATCTGGTATAGGAATCATACTTGAAAAGTGCTTTGAGGATGTTCCGTTTCTTGGCACTATTGGGGCTGACGTGTTCTCGTCGATAGTCAACTGGATACTCTTTGTGCTCGGAATCTTTCTTCTCGGCACCTCCTTCGCAGCGAAGACGCTTATTTCAACGATGTTCTATCCTATAGCTCTTTATCTTTCCGAGCTTATAGTTTATCATTCGCCTATATCCCGACTGCTCGATCTCACTGTTTACGAGGGAGAATATCAGGCTATAGCTCTGCTTATTGCTACGGTATTTGGCGGAGCGTGCATGGGCGCAGGCTGTGCCTTCACCTTCCTTGGCGGAGGATCTACGGGCGGTGTGGACGTTATTGCCCTTACTCTCTCGAAGTACGTTAAGAGGCTTAAGAGCTCGGTTGCGTTTTTCGTGTGTGATACACTGATTATCATAATCGGTATCTTTGCTGTAGATAACTTCCTTCTCTCGCTTCTCGGTATTATTTCCGCATTCATCTGCGCGATATCCATTGATAAGCTGTTCCTCGGTGAATCGAGCGCATTTATTGCTCACGTTGTCTCGGATAAGTATGCCGAGATCAACCGCGCGGTTATTGAGAAAATGGCGCGCACCACGACCATTCTTGAAGCTACGGGCGGCTATTCGGGTGAAGGTAAGAAGCTTGTTATCATCACCTTTGCGATGCGTCAGTACCCCGCATTCACAGAAATTGTTACATCTATAGACAAGAACGCCTTTGTAACCGTTCACCGAGCCCATGAGATAAACGGCGAGGGCTGGACCTATGGTATCGAGGGGTAAAAATCAAACGACAGAAAGGAGCGCGCCGTGATCAAAAGAACGGTAAGCATCGATTTTTCAAGAAAAAACGGTAAACTAAAGCCCGTAAACTGCTTGAATAACGGTCCGAGATTTGGCATGGATCTCGAGCTCGACTTTACCGAGCAGTATAAGGAGATGGCGCCCCAATTCGTCAGACTCTCCGACGTTGAGGCACCCTTTGCGGCCTCGAGATATCTCGATATACATTGCATTTTCCCGGATTTTGATCTTGACGAGCGGTTTGAGGCTTCATACAACTTTGGCCCGACAGACAGGCTCCTTAGCGCGGTTAAGGACTCCGGAGCGGATATTTTTCTCCGTCTCGGCGAGTCAAGAGAGCCTTATGAGATCGCAAAATACACGAAAATGCCTCGTGATCCCGAAAAATATGCGAGGATCTGCGAGAAAATTATAGCTCACTACAATACGAGGTGGGCGAACGGCTTTAAGTATAATATCAAGTACGTAGAGATCTTTCCCGACGTAGATACAAGTGCGGGTTGGCGCTCGAGCCCAAGAGAATACTACGAGCTTTACGCCACCGTGGCCAACCATATAAAAAGTGTTTTCCCAAAAATCAAGGTCGGAGGATACTCCTCGGGCGGCTTCTTCAGTCTCAACCACTATAACGGCACTCCCGAGGAAAAGTCGTATATCGACTTCCTTGAGAACTTCCTCACTTATATTACGAGAGAAAACAAGGCGCCTCTCGACTTCTTCTCCTGGAAGTGCTATGCGGAGTCGCCCGAGGAGATAAGCCTGCACGCCAATTACGCAAAGTCCTACCTCGGACAGTACGGACTCAAGAAAACGCAGAGCGTTATCTCTGAATTTAATCTTAAGGACACCGAAAAGGGGGCCTTCCTTGAGAGGAAGTACCCTTCCGCCTTCGCCAGAGCGATGATCATAGCTCAGAAGAGCAACGTTGATATGATGTTCTACTCGCACCTTGACCCGGCATCGCCTTACAATTCGCTATACGCCTTGAATCATAGGTGTGACAAGCACTTCTACGCGGCATATCACGTAATGACCGCTTTCGGCGCTCTTTCCTCACTTGACGGAGTTGTGGACTCTACCGAGGATTACCGCACCGAGATTTATTCACTTGCCGCAATGGGAGAAAAGAGCGGTGCCTGCGTATTCTCAACCTCCGATTACAGCGGCGTAGTTGAGATAAGAGTTACGGGCAGAGAGTACACCAACTATTCGATCAAGGGAATTATCGGCGGCGGTGACGAGGGCTGCGGCTTCTTCACCGAGGAGAGAGGTCTACCGTTAAAAAACAATACCGTCACCCTCCGAGTCGGTAAGAACGAAGTCTATTTCCTAACATTCTCATAAATAAATAAACCTACCTTGCATAAGTGCGATGCTATCGGAAAAGATAAGCATAACCTGAAGAAAGGTAGGTTTTTAATTTTGAAGGATATTAAGAGAAAAAACGAGGGATATGACGTAGGAAACAGAAATCCCGCCACAAACGCGGCCCCCATTCCCGGTATAAACACCCCTGAGGTCATCGTTCCGGATATCAATCCGCCCGTGCCAAACAGGGCGTGGACAGCTATGAAAAACGGCAAGGATATTGATGAACTCACCGATGAGGAGAAAAGAATGCTCTATTACGGCAGAGACGGTTTGATTTGATAAAATCAGTAAAAAATAAAGAAAAGAACCGCAAAACAGAGCCGAAATAGGTAGGTTTCGAAAATATTACGAATTTTGACACTCCTACTCGGAAAATATGAAAAAATAAAGATTATGATCTAAAAAAAGGCCGAAAAATATAACTAAAACCCGATTTTTCGGTTTTTAAGGCAAAAAAACGAATAAGGCTACCGCAAGCACACGTCTTGAGTAGCCTTATTTTGCTTGTATATCGTTGACCTTGTCAACTCATAACTTTACTTTTCTCCCCAGAGAGTATAATTTCCTGCGGGGTAGCTTCTTGTCACTCCGTCAACGGTGATCTCGGCGCTTACTCCCTCGGGAATGGAGAAGAAGTATCTGACTCCGTCGTCAAGATAGGTCCACTCGGATACGATCACACCTGAGCGCGTCTCGATTCTCGCCTTTGCAAAGCCGAGTCTTTCGGAGGGGATAGGACGAATCTCTATCGTTTCGTATGCAGGGGACGTCGGTCTTACGCCGAGTATAGTGCGGTAGAACCACGCTGCGCAGGAGCCATAAGCATAGTGGTTAAAGGAGTTCATATCCGTGCTCCAGAACTCGCCCTTTTCGTTCTTGCTGTCCCAGTGCTCCCATATCGTGGTCGCTCCCTGGTTGACAGAGAAGAGCCACGAGGGGAATTTCTCCTGAAGCAAAAGGGTATACGCTTTATCAGCTCTATCTACCTCGGTCAGAGCGTCGAGAAGATACGGAGTACCTACGAAGCCGGTCTGCAGTCTGTCGCCGAAGCCTTCTATCAGCTCCACGAGCCTTTCACCAAGCCTTGTCTTGAGCTCGGGCTCGTCGTCCGCAAGACCGAAGTGTACAGTCACTGCGTGGGCTGTCTGCGTATCGCTCGTCAGTCTGCCCCTCTTGATATATTCCTTTTTGTATGCCCGCCTGATGCGCTCCGCGAGTCTGTCGTAGCTATCGCTGTTCATACCGAGCTCTCTATAGGCCTTTGCGATTATAGTAGTTATAAGGTAATAGTATGCGCTCGCGATAAGATCCTTGTTCGTCGAGCCTGTATAGGAGCCCTCGGGAGCATCCATTCCGAGCCAGTCTCCGAAGTGTTGATCTCCCTGCCACAGGCACTTTTTACCCGCTCTTGATTTGACGTAGCCATGCCACTTCTTCATCATAGGTAGGTTTTCGCGCAGGATCTTCTTATCTCCGAAGGCGCGGTAGACTTCCCAGGGAATAATGCATGAGGCGTCGCTCCACGCGGTCGAGTTCCTCGTTCCGTTAACTCTCAGTGCGTCGGGGATAACGTGCGGCAATTCACCGCTTTGGAGCTGCTCACTCGCCATATCACGAAGCCATTTTCTGTAGAATCGCTCTGTGTCGTAGTTGATGGATGCTGCCTCGCAGAACACCTGCGCATCCCCCGTCCAGCCGAGCCTCTCGTCTCTTTGCGGGCAGTCTGTGGGGATATCGAGGAAGTTATCCCTCTGTCCCCAGATAATGTTGGAGTAGAGCTGATTGAGCTTCGCGTGACCGCACTTGAAGTAGCCTGTGCGCTTCATATCCGAGTGCATAACGATAGCTCTGAAGTTTTCCTTTTTAACCTCCTCGGGCCATTCGATAAGCTTTATATATCTGAAGCCGAAGAAGGTGTACTTTGCCTTGTAGATCTGCAGTCCGGGCTTTGCAGTGTAGACTATCTCGCTCCTTGCGGTGCGGTAGTTATCTCTGTAGAAGTTGCCGTCCTTGTCGAGCACCTCTGCATGGAGGATCTGTACTCTCTCGCCGCCCTTAGCGTTGAGCATAAACTCGACCGTACCTGTGACCTCCTGGCCAAAGTCGATGACAGTCTCGCCCTTCGGTGTGGTGATGACCTTGCTTACCTCAAGCGTCTCTATCTCTCGCGTGGGCTCACCCTCAAACGGTATGAGCACTGATTTATCGTACTCAAAAATCTTGGCGCATTCGATGAACTCAGGGCGGATATTCGCGTCCGTTATCTCTCCGTCGTATATGCCGGAGAACAGGCACTCCGATCTTGCCGTGAGCCAGCTTTCATCCGTGTATACGTACTCGACCTTGCCGTCTTTGTGCTCGATCTCGAGAGCCGCTATAAGGGCGGGGTGAGCGCCGTACATTCCGTCCTTTGACTCGGGGAATCCGCCGCGTGAGGAGAACCATCCGTTACCGACTCCCACGATGATCTCCGTTTTTTCGGAAAGCATATTCGTGACGTTATATGTACAAAATTGTAAACGTTTGTTGTAATTTGTCCAGCCCGGAGTCATATAATCGTTTCCGACGCGCATTCCGTTTATTTTTGCTTCGAACACGCCAAGCGCACTTATATAGAGCGTTGCGCGCTTGATTTCGCCTATTACGGCCACCTCTTTTTTAAAGTAAGGGGCGGCGGGTATCCAGGACTTATCCGCGCATATAAAGTCAGCCTTTAGGATGGGATTTTTCATATTGCCTCCGGGAAAGTTTTTCTTTATGTTAACACACGCAAAAAGAAAAGTCAATATCCCCCTTGAAAAAATCCCTCGCGCGTGGTAGAATTGTTCTGTAAGAATTTCCAGGGAGGCATACGTATGAAAATACAGACTCTTGTTTTTAACGTTGGTGATCACGAAATCAATCTTATTTCCTATATCGAGGATGGCAGTAAGGACCGAGACTCCGTCCTTATTTTTCCCGGCGGAGGCTACGAGCACCTCTCCACCGAGCGTGAGGGTGACGCCGTGGCCAGAGCCTATCTTGACGAGGGGCTAAATGCTTTTGTTCTTCACTATGCGGTGGGCGGGAAATACACCTACCCCTCGCACCTTATCGACGCTTCGTTTGCCCTCTGCTACCTCAAGGATAACGCCGAAAAATACGGCATAAAGAAGGACAGAATATTCACCGTCGGCTTCTCCGCAGGAGGCCATCTTGCCGGCTCCTCGGCCATTCTCCATAATGACACCGAGGTGCTCTCCTATCTTGGCATAGAGAAGGGATATAACAGGCCTTGCGGCGCGATACTTGCGTATCCCGTTGTCTCCGCCCTCGTTCCTACTCACGAGCATTCCTTTGAGATGCTCTCCGGAAAGAGCTTTTCGGATATTTCCGAAGAAGAGAAGCTCTCTCTTTCACTTGAGAAAAACGTTGATCGTGATTCAGCCCCTCTCTTTATCTGGCACACCTCCGAGGACCCCACCGTGCCTATGATAGGCTCGCTGCGACTTGCAGAGGCGTACTACACTATAGGCAGGCACGTAGCTCTGCACGTCTACCCATACGGCTCTCACGGTATCGCCCTCGCTAACGAGGAGACCTCGCTCGGAAATCCCGATTGGATACAGCCACTGGCACAAGGCTGGGTGAAGGACAGCGTCGAGTGGATGAAAAGCTTAAAAAGCTATTGACAACCGAAAATAAAGAATATATAATATATACGTAAAATTTACACGTAATGCGAAAGGACGCAAAAATGAAAAGAACTTATATTAAAGACGTAACCCCGGGCCTCCACAAGGTTCAAGGCTTCGTTGAAAACTTCCGTAACAAGAGAACTATGGCGTTTATCGTAGTTAAGGACGCTACCGGTAAGCTCCAGATCACCATTGAGAAGGAGAAGCATCCCGAGATGCTCGAGATGCTCGACAAGCTCACCATCCACTCCGTCGTTACATTCGAGGGCGAGGTAGTTGCCTCCGAGTACGTAAAGATGGGTGGCAAGGAGATGTATCCCGACACTATGAGGGTTGAGTCTTATGCAGAGGCTCTCCCCATCAAGGACGACTCGGATATCGACGTCAGAATGGACTATAGATGGATCGATCTCCGCCGCGAGAAGAATCATCTTATGCTCGACCTTCAGACCACTCTCACCGCGGCTCTTCGTGAGTTCCTCGTAGAGAGAGACTTCGTTGAGATCCATACACCCAAGCTTATCGCCGCTGCCTCCGAGTCGGGCTCCGACGTATTTGAGGTAAAGTATTTTGACGGACACGCTTACCTCGCCCAGTCTCCTCAGTTCTATAAGCAGATGGCTATGGCTGCAGGCCTTGAGAGGATCTTTGAGACCGGTCCCGTATTCAGAGCAGAGAAGTCCTACACCAACAAGCACGCTACCGAGTTCACCGGCTTTGACCTTGAGTTTTCCTACATCGACGGCTGCGAGGACGTTATGAAGATGGAGGAGGAGCTCCTTACCTACGCTCTTGCGAAAGTAAAGGAGAAGCACGGCGACGCTATCAAGGAGCTTTACGGCCTTGATCTTGAGGTACCTACTCTCCCGTTCCCGAGAATGAAGCTTTGTGACGTTTACCGCGAGCTTGAGGAAAGGTACGGCTATACCGTTCCCGCTGAGCTCCACGGCGACCTCACCACCGAGGCGGAGAGAATGACAAGGCAGCTCTGCCGTGATATGTTCAACCACGAGTTCCTCTTTATTACCGACTACGATGCTAAGGAGAGAGCCTTCTATCATATGAGAGATGAGAACGGTGTTCCTCAGGGCTACGACCTTATCTGGCGCGGCGTTGAGATCACTACCGGTGCGCAGAGAGAGCACAGATATGAGGTTCTTAAGGCGCAGGCGGAGGAGAAGGGACTTGCAGAGGACGTTAAGTTCTACCTCGAGTTCTTCAAGTACGGCTGTCCTCCTCACGGCGGCTTCGGTCTCGGTATCGACAGACTCACCATGCTCTTCCTCGGCCTTTCTATCAAGGAGGTTCAGTTCCTCTTCAGAGGTCCTAACCGTCTCACTCCGTAATAGAGTGTCAAGAGCTAAACGCTATAATTGACAACAAAGGTTGACATTTATTAACAATAAACACGGTTATTAATATTCGAAAGGAATCCCAATAAATGAAAATTGCACTTATCAACGAGAATAGCCAGGCGGCTAAGAACGCGCTTATCTGTGATACTCTTAAGAAGGTTGTTGAGCCCCTCGGTCACGAGGTGCACAACTACGGTATGTACTCTGCTGAGGACAAAGAGCAGCTCACCTACGTTCAGATCGGTATCCTCTCCGCAGTTCTTCTCAATTCCGGCGCATGCGACCTCGTTATCACCGGTTGTGGCACAGGTGAGGGCGCAATGCTCGCTTGTAACTCCTTCCCCGGCGTACTTTGCGGTCACGTAGTTGATCCCACCGACGCTTACCAGTTCACTCAGGTAAACAACGGTAACGCTATCTCCATGCCCTTCGCTAAGGGTTGGGGCTGGGGCTGTGAGCTCAATCTTCAGTACGTATTTGAGAAGCTTTTCGTTTCCGAGTGGGGCCTTGGCTATCCCAGAGAGAGAGCTGTTCCCGAGCAGAGAAACAAGAAGATCCTCGACGAGGTGAAGAAGGTTACTCATACCGACATCTGCTACATTCTTGAGAACCTCGACAGAGAGCTCGTAAAGGGCGCTCTCGGCGGAGCAAAGTTCCAGGAGCTCTTCTTCGCTAATTGCAAGGATGAGAGGATCGCCTCCGCAGTCCGCAAGGTCCTCGCAGAATAATTTTGGCGTTAAGCGCCGTTTTCCGAAAATACATAAAAAGAGAGTCGAAAGGGTGATGTCCTTAGCGGAGGATTTTGACTTTGACGATCGCATTTGACCAGTCAAATGTAAATGAGCTAAGCACAAACCCATATTACGAACAGAAAGAGGAAGCAGATCGGTTTATAGCCGAAAAGCTTCCTCTTTTTCTTTGCGTGATGATTTGACAGTTAATTCTTATATATTTGTTCCCGTGCGTTTGTGCATACTTACGAAAAATATATGAAAAACTTGTTTTTTCTTTTTTTGAGTGTTATAATTCAGATATAGAAAAATAAAAAGCACTTAGGTCCTATAGGAGAGAAGTGATGAAAGACTACTTAACAGAGAGCCTTGTTACACCGAGAAAATACGAGTGTGACGTCTGTGTGTGCGGCGGCGGTGTTGCCGGTATTGCGGCAGCTCTTTCCGCAAAGCGGGCGGGTGCGGAGCGGGTTATTTTGCTCGAGCGCTCGTTTATGCTCGGCGGACTTGCTACGGCAGGCCTCGTTACCATATATCTCGCTCTGTGCGACGGCTACGGCCACCAGGTATGCTTTGGCCTTGCGGAGGAGTTGTTTAAGCTCTCGATAGAGCACGGAGCAGAGGATAGATACCCTACCGCCTGGCTCGACGGCGGAACGGTCGAGGAGAGGGCAAAGCGCCGCTTTGAGGTGCAGTTCAACGCTCAGCTCTTTGCTCTGAGCGCGGAAAGGCTTCTGCGCAGGGAAGGCGTAAAGATCATGTATGGCGCATCCGTATCGGGCGCGTGTGTTGAGGACGGCAGGATCACCGATATTATCATAGAAGGCAAGGGCGGCCGCGAGGCGGTATCCGTACGAGGCTCAGTCGTCGACTGCACGGGTGATGCCGATGTCTGTAAGCTCGCCGGAGCGAGGACGGCTAATTATGCCCCGGGCAACAAGCTCGCCTCATGGTACTACGGCGTAGCTGAGGGAGAGCTTGACCTTTATATGGTCGGAGTTCACGACGTCAACGATGACAAGAACGCGACAGACCTTCAGGATAAGCGCAGATTCACGGGCCTTGACACGGACGAGCTATCCGAGATGGTTCAGATCGGCCATAGCGCAATGATGCGCAATTTCATTGATAGAAGGAGCGTTAAGCCCGATCTTGTTCCCGTCACCATAGCAACAACTCCCGAGGTGCGTATGACGCGTAGACTCGTCGGAGCTTATACTCAGGACATAGATGAGGTAGGGAAGAGATACCCCGACACAGTCGGAATTTTCCCTAACTGGAAGAAGATAGGCCCTGTATACGAACTGCCCTTCTCGGCTCTGTATGGAAATGATGTAAAGAACCTTGCCGCAGCGGGCAGATGCATTTCCGTCACCGACGAGATGTGGGACGTGACGCGAGTCATTCCCGTGTGTGCCGTTTCCGGTGAGGCCGCCGGAGCCGCGGCGGCGATGTGCTCTGATTTTGCCAAGATCGATATAAAGAAGCTACAGGACCACCTCTTAAAGAGCGGAGTTCTGCTGCACAACTACATAGAGGAACTGAAATGAAAAAGGTATACTTACACGACGGCTGGTCCGTCTTGGGCGCAGGAATTGAAGGCAGACTCGGCGCGACGGTTCCGGGGTGTCTTCACACCGACCTTATGAAGGCGGGAGTGATCAAGGATATTTTCTACAGAGATAACAACGAAAAATACGGATGGGTAGAGAACTGCGAGCCGGTATATGAGACTCACTTTGATGCAAAGATAGGGGCGGACGTTACGCTTAAGCTCGAGGGCATAGACACCTTTGCCTCGCTCTATCTTAACGGTAAACACCTCGGTGATACTCACAATATGTTTATACCTTACTCCTTTGACGTTACCGACGTGTTGAGGGAGAGGGATAACCGCCTCGTCGTCAGATTCACTCCGCCCCTTAAGGCGGTTGAGGGGATGCCCGAGCCTCCCAAGAGCTACGCCTTTACCGGAGACCGAGTTAACGCCCGACGTATGCAGTGTACCTACAGCTGGGACTGGGTGGCGAGGTTCGTCACCATGGGCATTTTCCGTCCGGTTTATCTTGAGTACCGCGACGGCCTTGAGATAGAGGACGTTTACGTTCGTACCGACGCCATAGACTCCTTCGGAGCCGCGCTCACCGCCGAGTACACATTCTCGGGCATCAACACTCCCGCGGTAGTCGAGACGGAGCTCGTATCACCATCGGGCGAGGTGGTATACACCGACAGATTCTATGCCGACAGACCTCTTATGGTGAGAAAGATGGATATAGAGAGTCCCGAGCTCTGGTACCCAAACGGATACGGAGATCAACCTCTTTACATTCTGAGAGCTAAAACGGGTAACTCGGAGTGGTCGGGCAGAATTGGTATTAAAACGCTAAGAATAGTTAACATAATTGATAAAAAGGGAAGCGAATATCACGAAAAGTCGCTTCACGCTGTCAAGACGAGCTATGCAGGAGAGAGAACTCACGACGATAGCTTCTTCGGCTTTAAGGTGATAGTAAACGGTATCGAGATATTCTGTCAGGGCGGCAACTGGGTGCCCTGCGATCCCTTCCCCTCGGAGGAGAGCGACGAGAAGATCCGCTCACTCGTTTATTCCGCCAAGGATATGGGCGTGAACATGCTCCGAGTATGGGGCGGCGGCCTCTTTGAGAAGGCCTCCTTCTATGACGCCTGCGACGAGTGCGGCATACTCTTCTGCCACGATTTCCTTATGGCTTGCGCAAAGTATCCCGAGGAAGAGGATTGGTTCATAAACGAGCTTCTCCTCGAGAGCGAGTTTGCGGTCAAGTATTTGAGAAATCACCCCTCGCTCGCTTGGTTCCACGGTGACAACGAGAACGCGGAGCAGGGCAGCGATACCTTGCCTGACTATACGGGTAGAAGAAGCTATCTTCTCGGCGCCTTCCCGAATATATATAAGTATTCAAGGAATATACCGATCTTAGCCTCCAGTCCTTGGGGCGGTGACAGATTCTCCTCGATCACCTCGGGTACCTCTCACAACACCAATTTCCTTGGTGAGACCTTCAGATATATGTACGAGGAGGATTGCAAGGACTACAAGGAGTTCTTGGCGCAGTTCACATCGCGCTTCGTCTCTGAGGAGCCCTCCTTCGGCGCTATCTGCAGAGAGTCTATGCTCGAGTTTATGACAGAGGAGGACATTATCGGCGAGGACGAATCCATACTCAAGCACCACGCTAAGACCAATCCCGGTCTTCCTACTCACATCTACGACGATAACCGCGCCTTCGCTGAGAAGGTGCTTGGCAAATTCGAGTCGGGAGAGGACAGATACTTCAAAATGAAGTATATTCAGTGCGAGTGGGTGAGGCTCACGGTTGAGCTTGCCAAGAGGAATCTTGGGTATACCAACGGCATTATATACTGGATGTTCAACGATTGCTGGCCTGCCTCTGTTGGTTGGGCGTTTGTCGATTACTATTGCCGCAGAAAGCCCTCTTATTATGCCTTCAAGCGACTCTCACTTGACGTTATCGGATCCGTGGATCTTGACAGCCATTCCTTTGTTGTGAGCAATACTGCGAGCGCACCAAAAGCTGCGGATGTACGCATCCATCTACTTGACCTTACCGACGGTATGAGCGAGATCGGTCTGGTCACCAAGACCGTCGGACTTGATGCTTATTCAAGCCTGTGTATCGATATTTCCGATAAGCTTGACAGCACTACCTTTGCGCTTTGCGAGGTAGAGTGTGACGGTGCGATATATCGCTCTTTCTACAAAGATGGCGATCTGGCTGTAAGAAGACAGGATAGCTTTGACATTCTTGAGAAGACGGATACGGAAATAACAATACGGGCAAACGGCTATCTTCAAGCAGTGGAGTTTGAGGGAGATTACATCTTCTCCGACAATTATTTCACCATGCTTGACGGAGAGATCAAAACGATCACGCTTGAAAAGTTCGGCAATAAGCCAAGTGAGCTATCCGTCAAATCTTATGTTATTAAGTAAAGTGGGGTTTACAAATAATGCGATTACACCACGATTTTATTTGGTCTACCCTCGTACATTTCAGCACGAATTTGTGGTATGATATCGGTAACGTCCGCTGTGACTCGTCAAAGGTCTGGAAAAGCCCGGCATCACCCACCCTGCGCTTTGACCGCTCCTTTTGGCGTGAGTATTGCGACAAGCTTGTGAGCGCAGGGAACAATGCCGTCGTTATCGATCTTGGCGATGCTATGGTGTATGATTCGCATCCCGAGCTTGCCGTGGAGGGAGCCTTCACGAAGGAGGAGATGCGCCGCGAGCTTGACAGACTCAACTCGCTTGGACTTGAGGTCATTCCCAAGCTCAATTTCTCTGCGACTCATGACGTCTGGCTCGGCGAGTATTCCCGTATGCTTTCGACCGCAAAATACTACGAGGTGTGTAAGGATATTATCGACGAGGTCTGTGAGCTGTTTGAGCCGAGGTATTTCCACATCGGGTTCGACGAGGAGACCTACGAGCATCAGAAGGACTACGATTACATTACCGTGCGCAACTCAAACGTATGGTGGCACGATCTTAAATACATAGCCGAGTGCGTTGAGCGTAACGGCGCAAGAGCCCTCGTCTGGTCGGATTACGCCAGAAGTAAGACCGATGAATTCGTTAGCAAGCTTCCAAAGAGCGTTATAGCAGTGAATTGGTACTACTTCAACGAATTTTACGGCGACGTCAGTGAGGTGGCGCGCGTGAGGATCGAGCCCTTCCGTATTCTCGACGAGCACGGATTCGATCAGATACCCGGAGGCAGCGTAGAGTACTTTAAGGACAATCTTAAGCAGCTTTCGGCCTACTGTGAGAAGGTGATCTCCCCCGAGAGACTCTTCGGATTTATCGAGACCACCTGGGCGCCGGTGCTTCCCGAGTACAGAGAGCTCCTCTTTGACGGAGCAGACGCTGTGGCGGATGCGATAAGCACCTTCAACATCAACCGAAAAGGAGAATAATATGGAATTTTTACGTTTTCTTGAAAGCATAAGGACCGGGATCGGCGACTTCTTCTTCGCCACGGTCACACACATAGGTGAGGAGGTCTTCTTCCTCGCCATAGCGATACTCTTCTACTGGTGTATCAGCAAGAGACAGGGCTACTACATTCTCGTTACCGGCGTCGTCGGCAGCGTTATCAATCAGTGGCTCAAGATAGTCTGCCGCATACCGAGGCCCTGGATCCTTGATCCCAACTTCAAGCCGGTTGGCGACGCGGTCGCTGAGGCTACCGGCTACTCCTTCCCATCGGGACATACGCAGAACGTTGCGGGCACCTTCGGCTGTATCGGAAGATACAATAAGCAAAAGTGGGTGAAGATCACCGCCGTTGCCGTTATACTTCTCGTTGCATTCTCGAGAATGTATCTCGGAGTACATACTCCGCTCGACGTCACCGTATCTCTCGGTGTTGCCGCGGCTCTCGTCTTTGCCTTCCACTTCGTTTTCCGCACCGAGGAGAGCGTGAACAAATATATGCTCTGGGTTATGATCGGCTCGGTCGTTCTCTCGATTGGCTTTATCATCTACGTATTCCTCCTTCCCGAGAGCGGCTTTACCACCGAGGCGGATCTTGCCAACCTCATGAGCGCAAAGAAGAACGCCGCTACCTTAACAGGCTGTCTTGTAGGCCTCGGTCTCGTATATCCTCTTGACCGCTTCGTCATCAAATTTGATACTAAGGGCAGATGGTATTCCCAGGTGATCAAGTTTGTGCTCGGTATAGCGGTAGTTCTGCTTATCAAGTCCGGACTTAAGAGCCCCCTCGAGGCTCTCTTCGGAAACGAGTACGTTGCAAGAGCGGTCAGATATTTCCTCATTGTGGCCTTTGCCGGCGGACTCTGGCCCGTGACCTTCAAGTTCTTCGAGAGGCTCAGGATAGAGAAGCTCGAGAGATTCACAGAATGGCTCGTATCGAAATTCAAGAAGAAGGAAGCAGTGTCCGAGTAATTACGCAAAATACATATTTGGCGGTTATCCGAGTAGGGTAGCCGCCTTTTTTTATAATTTGCGTTAATTTTTAAAAAATCTTTACTTTTTATATTTTATGTGATATAATGTTATGTGCGAAATATTTTTTTATATATGAAAGGCTTATTATGAAGTGTCCCGTATGTAATTACTCCGACTCCAGAGTTCTTGATTCAAGACCTGTTGAGGACGGATCAAGTATAAAGCGACGCCGTGAATGTCCCGCGTGCGGCAAGAGGTTCACGACCTATGAGGTAATAGACACCGTGCCGATCGCCGTTGTAAAGCGCGACGGCAGACATGAGTTCTTCGACACTCACAAGCTTATGCTCGGTATCGAGCGCGCCTGCCAGAAGAGACCGGTAGATCCCTTCGGCATCGCGAAGGATATTGAGACCGAGCTGCAGAACGAGCTGGTCGAGGAGATATCCTCCAAGGACATCGGTGAGATGGTTCTCGCAAGATTGAAGGAGACCGACATAGTTTCTTATATACGATTTGCCTCGGTATACCGTGAATTTGCGGACATCGACTCCTTTATGGAGGAGATCAAGAGCCTTGGCAAAAAGGGACGAAAGAGGGCAAGTAAGCCTAAGGAGACGGAAGTATGATCAAGAGTATGACAGCCTTCGGCAGAGCAAAGCTTGAGGGCTCTGAAAAGGATATAACGGTCGAGATCAAGAGCGTTAACTCTCGCTTCTTTGACTGCTCGGTAAAGATGCCGAGAGCCTATCTCTCGCTTGAGGAGAGGATAAAGAACTACGTTCAGAAAAACGCGGTAGCAAGGGCAAAGGTTGACGTCTTCATCACCGTTGACAATCACTCCACCGCTCCGCAGAAGCTGGACGTCGACGTCTCTTATGCAGAGAGCTATATCGCCGCTCTTCACGATCTGCGCGACAGATTCGGGCTCAAGGACGATATCAGCGTTATGACGGTTGCGAGAAACTCGGATGTGTTCAAGACCACAAAGGTCGACGCTGACCTTGAGGCGGAGTGGGAGCTTCTCCGTCCCGTGCTCGATCAGGCTATAGCCGACCACACTGCGATGCGCACGGCCGAGGGCGAGAAGGCCATCGCTGATATCAAGGGTAAAATAGAGCTTATCCGCTCCTACGTAGACGAGATCGAGTCTATCTCAAAGGAGGATACCGTAGGCTATCGCGACAAGCTCGAGGAGAGACTACGTAAGATACTCGGTGATAACTCCATAGAGATCGACGAGCAGAGACTTCTTACCGAGTGCGCGGTATGGGCAGACAAGATCGCTATTGATGAGGAGCTCGTCAGACTCCGCAGCCATTTCGGCGCATTTTACGATATAGCTGAGGCAAAGGAACCCTCGGGCAGAAAGCTCGACTTCCTTATGCAGGAGATGAACAGAGAGACCAACACCATCGGCTCAAAGGCTAATAACGCGCGTATCGCCCGTATAGTTGTCAACGTGAAGGGCGAGCTCGAAAAGATCCGCGAGCAGGTACAGAACATAGAATAAGGAGGCCTTATGATGAAGTTTATCAACATTGGATTTGGAAATATGGTCAGCGCGGGCAGAATAGTTGCCATCGCCTCTCCCGATTCCGCTCCCGTAAAGAGACTCGTTCAGGACGCTCGTGAGGACGGCAGAGTCATAGACGTCTCCTGTGGCAGAAGGACCAGAGCGGTTATCATTACCGACTCCGATCACGTTATCCTCTCGGCAATACAGACCGAGACTATCACCAACAGACTCTCCTCCGACGAGGAATACGATACCGCCGACGAGGAAGAGTGATATGCCGCTTTGCGGCGTGATATGTTGCACCTGCAACGTGATATTCCGCCTATCGGCAGAGTGATATGCCGCTTTGCGGCGTGATATGTTGCTTTCGGCAACGTGATATTCTGCCTATCGGCGGAGTGATATGCCACTTTGTGGCGTGATATGTTGCACCTGCAACGTGATATTCTGCCTATCGGCAGAGTGATATGCCACTTTGTGGCGTGATATGTTGCACCTGCAACGTGATATTCTGCCTATCGGCAGAGTGATATGCCACTTTGCGGCGTGATATGTTGCATTGGCAACGTGATATTCTGCCTATCGGCAGAGTGATATGCCGCTTTGCGGCGTGATATGTTGCACCTGCAACGTGATATTATGCCTATCGGCAGAGTGATATGCCGCTTTGCGGCGTGATATGTTGCACCTGCAACGTGATATTCTGCCTATCGGCAGAGTGATATGCCGCTTTGCGGCGTGATATTATGCCTACCGGCAGAGTGATATGCCGCTTTGTGGCGTGATAAGAACATAACTGTTTACAAAATTGCTTATTAATAAGGCGAAAGCCACCGTATATACGAAAGGAAAATTTGAAATGATCTATCCTACCATTGAGAAACTTACCGGCGGTGAGTTCAACCGCTACGAGCTCGTTATCGGCGTAGCAAAGGGCGCGCGCATCGTGACCGACAAGTACGTTGAGATGAGACAGAAGGCGCAGAAGATGATCGAGAACCACGAGACCGATAAGCCCCTTGCGGCTCTTATCGATCCCGAGTACAAGGATCAGAAGGCGGTTAAGATCGCCATTGCCAAGATCGAGCGCGGCGAGTTTAAGCTCACTCGTGGAAACGAGTAAAAAAAGACCGAATAACCTAAAGAGAGGAGGGGATGTTTGATGTTTTGCGAGGTATATCTTTTGGATACGCCGTATCATATCGACAGACCCTTCGATTATTCTTGCGCGCCGGGGCTCATACCCGGCAGTATCGTGCGCGTCCCCTTCGGTCGCTCGGGCAGGACCCGGCTCGGCGTCGTGACCAAGGTCAAGGAGAGCTGTGAGATCCCGGAGGGCGTTACCGTTAAGGGCGTCGCGGGTACGGTATCTCCGGTCTTCACCCTTACCGAGGAGATGCTTGGACTATGCTTTTTCCTAAAGGAGTTTACTCTTTGCACCTTTGGTGAGGCGGTGAGGACTATTTTGCCGCCCGGTGCCTTTTCCGACATACTCAATGTAAGGTACAGGAGGACTGCAAGGCTCATTCTATCCAAGGAGGCTGTAGCTACCCTTCTTTCTGCCACGGGAAGGAGCGGTATTAAGAGCGAGGGACAGAGACAGGTCCTGCGGTTTCTTATGGACATCGGATCCTCGGACTTTGAGGTCTTAAAGCAACTTCCTACGGTCACTACGGCTCATATCAACGCCCTTCGCGATAAGGGCGTCATCGCCATTGACGAGGATGAGGAAATAAGGAACCCATACTCGGAGTATGCTAAAGCTCGCGACACCTCTGAGATCATACTGAGCACCGCGCAGATGAAGGCGTACGACACCATAGAGTCGCTCTACTCGGAGGATAAGCCGAGAGCCGCCCTGCTTTACGGTATCACCGGCTCGGGAAAGACCAAGGTGATCATGAAGGCGATCGATCGCACGATAGCCGACGGTAAGTCGGTCATTATGCTTGTACCCGAGATAGCGCTCACACCCCAGACCGTCAGCATCTTCTGCTCAAGATACGGAGAACGCGTGGCGGTCATACATTCATCACTCTCGCAGGGAGAGAGGCTCGATGCCTGGAGGAGGATACGCCGCGGAGACGTTGATCTCGTCATCGGCACACGCTCGGCCATATTCGCTCCTCTTAACAACATAGGCATGATAGTTATTGACGAGGAACACGAGCATACCTATAAGTCGGAGAGTGATCCAAAGTACCACGCCAGGGACGTCGCCAGCTACAGATGCGGCAAGCATAACGCCCTTATGCTGCTCGCCTCCGCCACCCCGGCGGTAGAGAGCTTTTATAAGGCGAGGACGGGCGTATATACGCTTGTGCCTCTGCGCGAAAGATACGGAGGAGCCAGCCTGCCAAAGGCGGTTATAGTGGATATGCGCGAGGAGCTAAGACTCGGCAATCCCTCGCCTATAAGTCAGAGGCTTTACAATATGCTCCTCGACGTCAAGGAAAACGAAAATCAGGCTATACTTTTCTTAAACAGAAGGGGATATAGCAGTCATATAAGCTGTAAGGAGTGCGGAGAGGTGCTCGAATGTCCGCGGTGCTCGGTGTCGCTCACCTATCATTCTGTCGGAGGACAGAGTAGTCTTCACTGTCATATGTGCGGCTACAGAAGTCCGTCACCGAGGGCTTGTCCCTCCTGCTCGGCGGAGGCACTCTCATTCCTCGGCTTCGGTACGCAGAAGCTCGAGTCGGAGATGTCCAAGTACCTGCCCGAAATGACCCTTATGCGTATGGACGCGGACACGACTACGGGCAAGCTCGCGTACGACAGAATGCTCGACGACTTCAGGCAGGGCAGAGCAGACATTCTTCTCGGTACGCAAATGGTAGCCAAGGGACACGATTTCCCAAGAGTGACTCTCGTCGGAGTAGCTCTGGCGGACACCTCGCTCCACGTCAGTGATTTCCGTGCCGCGGAGCGCACCTTCTCGCTTCTCACCCAGGTCATAGGACGTGCGGGCAGAGCTACCGAGGACGGTGTCGCGGTCATACAGACCTTCCAGCCGACAAACGAAACGATAAGACTTGCCTGTCGCCAAGATTACGATAGCTTCTACGAAGGAGAGATAGCCCTTCGCCGTGAGCTCTCGTACCCTCCGTTTTGCGATATGGTCCAGCTTACCCTCACCGCAGATGACGAGGGCGAGCTCACCCGCGCTGCAGACGAGCTTTCATCTATTGTAAAGGCGAAGCTTGAGGGTGAGTATTCAAGGCTGCCGTTTGTCGTATACGGCCCGTTTGAGGCACAGATATACAAGCTCAACGAAAAATACAGAATGAGGATGATGGTTAAATGCAAGCTCAACTCGATATCCAGGAGGATGTTCTCCGAGATACTCTGTGAGTTTGCGAAGAACAGGCAGGTGACGCTCGCCGTTGACCTCAATCCCCTAACGGTGTAAACAGTCGGGAAATCCCGAAAAAGATATATCGGCACAAAACGTCCGAAAAAGAATCAGGAGATAATAAAATGGCAAAATTAAAGATAGTAAAGTTCGGTGATGAGACACTCCGTAAGGTGTGCCGTCCCGTAGATGAGATCACACCGAGAATTAAACAGCTTCTCGACGACATGATCGATACTATGCGTGCAGCTGAAGGCTGTGGCCTGGCGGCCCCCCAGGTTGGAGTGCTGCGCAGAATAGCAGTCATTGAGGTTGAGGAGGGTACGGTTTACGAGCTCATCAATCCCAAGATCATCGCCTTCTCGGGCGAGCAACAGGACAGAGAGGGCTGCCTCTCCAATCCCGGCTATGCGGGTATAACCAAGAGGCCGAGAACGGTTACCGTCAGAGCTATGAACCGTAACGGCGAGACCTACGACCTCACCGGCTCCGACCTGCTCGCCAGAGCCATCTGCCACGAGTGCGATCACCTCGACGGCAAGCTCTATACAGACGTGCAGATCAGACCTCTCAACGACTGATAGAGGAAAAAAGTATGAGAATAATGTTTATGGGCACGCCCGAGATATCTATGGTGTGCTTAAAGGAGCTAATAGACTCGGATAACGAGATCGTTGCGGTAGTCACCGGCAAGGATAAGCCGCGAGGCAGAGGTAACGTTATGACACCCACCGCGGTAAAGACCTTGGCCCTCGAAAATTCTCTCCCGGTATATACTCCCGATACCCTTAAGGACGAGGCCTTTGCAAAGCTTCTGTCGGATATCGATCCCGAGCTTATCGTGGTGGTTGCCTATGGCAAGATACTTCCGAAGTCGGTGCTTGATTACCCGAAGCACGGCTGTATCAACCTTCACGTATCCCTCTTACCAAAATACAGGGGCGCCGCCCCTATGCAGAGGGCAATAATTGAGGGGGAGAAGGAGACAGGCGTTACTATCATGTATATGGCAGAGGGCGTTGACACAGGCGATATCATAGCTACCGAGGCTTTTCCTATAGGACCCGAGGATGATTTTGAGGCTATACACGATCGCTCAGCAGAAGTTGGCTCAAGGCTTCTCGTTAAGACGATAGAGGATATGAAGGCGGGCAGAGCGACGAGGACTCCACAGGACGACTCAATGGCAACCCACGCCGCCAAGATAGAGAAAGAGGACTGCAAAATAGACTTCACAAGGTCTGCTTCCGTCCTCGACTGCGCCATCAGAGGAGTAACTCCCATTCCCGGCGCCTTTGCATATCACAAGGGCAAAATGCTCAAGATATTTAAGGCTATACCAACCGAGGGAGAGGGAAGACCCGGCGAGGTCATAGCCACCGACTCCAAGGGGCAGGGCTCCTTCACCGTAGCCTGCGGCGAGGGTGCGCTCCGTGTAGAGGGCGTTATTCCCGAGGGAAAGGGAAGAATGAGCGCGGGTGACTTCGTCCGCGGAAGAAAAATTGAAATCGGAGATATTCTCGAATAATGGATATACTTTACCTTTTATTCCTTATCACCTTCGTTTTTACCCTCATAGTTCAGATCAAGGTCTCCACGACCTTTGACAGATATTCGCACGTAAGCGCGGGCATGGGCAGGACGGCCTCGGAGGTAGCTCGCAGAATACTCGATGCTCGCGGCCTTTTTGACGTTAGGATAGAGCGGGTGCACGGACATCTCAGCGACCACTACGATCCTCGAGCAAGAGTACTGAGGCTCTCGGACAGTGTCTACTCGTCCTCATCTGCATCTGCAGTCGGCGTTGCCGCTCACGAGGTCGGACACGCTATCCAGCACGCCGAGAGATACGCTCCCATAGTATGGAGGACAAAGCTTGTTCCCCTTGTAAGCTTTGCGTCGAGGTTTTCTTGGATAGCTATCGTCATCGGCCTAATAATCGCATATTCGTCAACTATACTTGGCAATTACGTGGTTTCATTCGGCATTTTGCTATTTGCGGCTACAACGCTGTTTCACCTTGTTACGCTTCCTTGTGAGCTCAATGCGTCAAAGCGAGCGCTCAGAGAGCTTGAGCTTACGGGCTGGTATTCGGCCAATGAGCTCGGTGCCTCAAGGAAGGTATTGAACGCCGCTGCTATGACCTACGTTGCCGCTTTGGCGATGTCGATTATTCAGCTTTTGAGACTCATTAGAATTTTTGGAAACAGAAGAGATTAAATATGACCGTAAGAGAATTAACTCTTTCGCTCCTTACGGATTACGAGCTTAACGGTAAGTACGTTAACCTGTCGCTCTCCTCACACCTTAGAGACATGCTATCGGGTGAGGATCGCAGATTTCTTACCGTTCTTCTTTATACCGTAGTCGAGCGTAAGATAACCTACGATTATTACGTTGGCGCGATATCCGGCCGCAGTCTTGAAAAGATAGATCCCACTACTCTTAACATACTGCGCATCGGACTTTGCCAGATAGTACATATAGACTCAGTACCCGACCACGCAGCGGTAAACGAGACGGTTGCTCTCGCGAGAAATCCGGGTGAGAAGAGCTTTGTCAACGGAGTATTGAGGCAGGCGGTAAGACTCAAGAACGAGGATAAGCTGCCGCTCCCCGCAAGGGAGAAGAAGGCTTCAAGATTCCTCTCTGTAAAATACTCATTCCCCCTCTGGGTGGTGAAGCATTTTATTTCGATCCTCGGCGAGGAGGATACCGAGAGACTCCTTGACCGCTTCAACACAGCGAGATATACCGATCTGACCGTCAATCTTACCAAGACCGACAAGGCGACTCTTGAGTCCCTCCTACGCGAGGGCGGATTTGAGACCGTTAAGAGCATAGACACTCCCCTCAGCGTGAGGATCCCGGCATCCGTTGACCCGAGGCGTCTTCCCGGCTTCTCGGACGGTCTGTTCTTCGTGCAGGACGTGGCTTGCGCTGTTAGCGCCGAGGCTCTCGAGGTTAGGGAGGGCGACAGAGTCGTGGACGTGTGCGCGTGCCCGGGCGGCAAGAGCTTTGCCGCTGCTATCCTTTCACATAACGGAGAGGTCACCTCGTTTGATATCCACGACAGCAAGCTCCCGCTTATCAAGGAGGGCGCGCATAGACTCGGTCTTACGAATATCTCGGTATCAGAGTGTGACGCCACAAAGCCGCGCGAGGAGCTCTTCCGCAGCTTTGACAGAGTGATATGTGACGTTCCGTGCTCGGGACTCGGTGTTCTCGCAAAGAAGCCTGATATTCGTCATAAAGACAACCAAAGTATGCAAAATCTACCGGATTTGCAATATGATATACTCTCCGCTTCATCAAAGTACCTTAAGGATAACGGCATTTTAGTCTACTCGACGTGTACCATTAATCCCGAGGAAAACGAGAGGGTGATCGAGCGTTTTCTCGCTTCTCACAACGATTTCTCTGCCGTTGATTTCACCGTCGGACAGATAGAGTCGAAGGGCGGTATGCTCACTCTGCTTCCTCACGTACACCACTGTGACGGTTTCTTTATTGCAAAGCTTAGGAAAGTGAAAAATGACAAATAGAATTGATTTATATTCAATGACCGACGTCGAGCTTGAGGAGTATTTTGTCTCTCTCGGCGAGCCAAAATTCAGAGCGAAGCAGGTCTTTCCGCGTCTTGCGGAGGGCACGCCTATTTCCGAGATGACCAATCTCTCGAAAAAGCTGCGTGAAAGGCTTGAACAAGAGACTCTCGACACTCTCCCAAGGGTTGAGTCAAAGCTTGTTTCAAGGATCGACGGTACGGTCAAATACCTCTTCCGCCTACACGACGGCGAGTGTGTGGAGAGCGTGTTTATGCGCTACAAGCACGGAAACACTCTTTGTATCTCCAGTCAGGTCGGATGTCGTATGGGATGTAAATTCTGCGCCTCTACCATAGGAGGCAGAGTGCGCGATCTTCTTCCCTCCGAGCTTCTCGGCCAAGTAATAGCCGCTCAGCGCGACACGGGTGAGCGAGTATCAAATATCGTCATGATGGGCATTGGTGAGCCTCTTGACAACTTTGACAACGTCGTCAAGTTCTTAAAGCTCGTTAACCTCCCCGGAGGCCTCAATATCGGCTATAGACATATTTCTCTGTCCACCTGCGGAGTAGTTACCGGCATAGACAGGCTTGCTGAGGTCGATATACCGATCACTCTTTCAATATCGCTCCACGCCGCCACCGACGAGAAGCGCTCGGCCATTATGCCAATCAATAATAAATGGAAGATAAAGGACCTTCTCGAGGCCTGCGTCCGCTACTACAAGCGCACCGGCAGGAGGATATCCTTTGAGTATACGCTTATCAGCGGTAAAAACGATACCGAAGCAGATGCCAAGGAGCTTGCATCACTTCTTAATTCTTACTTTAAACCTATCTCGGCTCCCATACACGTCAACCTTATTCGTGTGAATGAGGTCAAGGAGACAGGATTTAAGCAGGGAAGCGCAGACAGCATAAATAACTTTGCATCGACACTTGAAAAATTCGGCATAACGGCCACCGTCCGCAGAAAGCTCGGATCAGACGTTAATGCCGCCTGCGGTCAGCTGCGCAGAAATTCTGCGAAATAATAACTTTTTTTGAAAGCGGGTAATTCATTTGATCACTACAAAATACGGAAAGGTAGTTAAAGGACTTGGCGGTCTTTACGAGACTCGCGTAGTCACGGAAAGCGGAATCGAGCGTCTTTCCTGCCGCGCCAAGGGTGTCCTCAAGCGCGATGAGGAGAAGGTACTTATCGGCGATAACGTCAAGATACTCTTTGACGATTCAACCCCCGACGGACTCGTCATTTCCGAGATCACAGAGCGTAAGAACAGTCTTATAAGGCCCCCTATGGCCAATCTCGACTACCTCTTCATAGTCTTTGCAGCCAAAAAGCCTTCGCCGGTCATTGAGACCGTCGATAAGCTCGTCGCCATCGCGGTGCACAACGGCATAAAGCCGGTTATCGTCATAACCAAGAGCGATCTTGATTCCTCGGTTTCCGACGAATACGCCGGTATATATAAGAAGGTCGGTATTCCCACCTTCGTCACCTCCTCCGAGGATAAGACCGGTGTTAAGCCGCTCGCAGAATACATCGAGACCGAGGTCACAGACGGTAGGACTGCCGCCTTTGCCGGTGCGTCCGGAGTTGGCAAGTCCACCTTGATGAACGCTTTGTTCCCGAGCCTCACCCTTGCTACGGCCGAGATCTCCCGCAAGATCGAGCGCGGCAGACATACTACGCGCCACGTCGAGATATTCGAGATCCAGGGAGGGGAGAATACCGGCTTCCTTGCCGACACCCCGGGATTTTCTCTTATCGACTTTGCCAGATTTGACTTTTTCTCCCTTGAGGAGATCATTCCTACCTTCCCCGAGCTTCTGCCTTACCTCGGCAAGTGCAGGTACGCCGATTGCGCTCACGTAGGCGAGGGCGCTGACGAGTGCGCCGTGGCCAAAGCCGCTCTCGACGGTCTCATACCCGAGTCCAGACTCGAGTCCTACCGCGCGATATATAGAGTATTAAAGGAAAAGAAAAATAATTATACATAGGAGATCAAGATGAAAAAGACAGTTTGTTATTTGTCATTAATTCTGGCGATTCTGTTAGCATTAACGTTCTCTTTCGCTTCCTGTAAGAAGAATAAGGGCGATAATAATGATCAACAGAACGGAGGTAACGTTGGAGACGTTGATAATAACGGTCCGACAGATTCTCCCGATAACGGTAATACTGATGAGCATAGTTGCAATTATGGGGAATGGCAGGTAACCATCGAGCCTACATGTGAGGCTATCGGTAAGAAAGTAAGAAGTTGTTCTTGCGGAAAGTCGGAAGAAGAGATCCTTCCTAAAACCGGTCATACGATTTCGGGCGCAGAGGCTAAGGTAAAGACCTGTACCGAAGACGGTTGGAACGCTTACGAGTATTGCACCGAGTGCGACTACTCCACTAAGATAGTAATTCCTGCAGGTCACACACTCTCCAACGCAGAAGCTAAGGTAAAGACCTGTACCGAAGACGGATGGAACGCTTACGAATATTGCACCGAGTGCGACTACTCCACTAAGATAGTAATTCCTGCAGGACACAGCATAGCTAATGCTGAAGCTAAAGCAAAGACCTGTACCGAGGATGGTTGGAACGCTTACGAGTATTGCACCGAGTGTGACTATACCACTAAGGTAGTAATTCCCGCAGGACACACACTCTCCGGCGCAGAGGCTAAGGTAAAGACCTGTACCG
>JAFTIN010000068.1 GCA_017456895.1 Clostridia bacterium | reverse complement strand
TCGTCAATAGCTATACAGACGAAAACGGTGTAACTCAACCGGGATATTATCTGTATGCAAGCGATGCAGAACGCTTTATCTACAAAGACGGTGCGCAGTTCAATTACGGCTATAAGGAGGGGTACTTTGACTCTATCGTAGCCGAAATTGAGGCAGTAGATAAAACTGCATTTGCGGATCTCGTTGCCAACGTGCGTAAAGCGGAAGCGCTTGCAAACAAGGCTCTCGGTGAGCTTGAAAATGAAAACTACACTTCCGAATACAAATACGTAGAAAAGTTTGGCAAAAAGGATTGGATATTCACGCTGAACAAAGGTGAAGAGCTTACTGCTGAGATGCAGCAGATCTATATGGAATTTTCCAATTGGCTCGGAAGCTGGGAAATGTAATATTTGATTAGGAGAAACAACAATATGAAAATTGCAGTTACTTACGAAAACGGACAGATCTTTCAGCACTTCGGACATACTGAGCAGTTTAAGATCTACACGGTAGAAAACGGTAAGATAGTTTCCTCAGAGGTCGTTGACACGAACGGAAGCGGTCACGGAGCACTTGCGGTATTCCTTTCGGAGCAGAGTGTGGCGGTTCTGATCTGTGGCGGCATCGGAGGTGGTGCGCAGATGGCACTTGCCGATGCGGATATCGAGCTCTACGGCGGTGTCAGCGGTTCTTGCGACGCAGCGGTCGAGGCGTATCTTGCGAACAATCTCGGCTATAACCCCAACGTCAGGTGCGACCACCACGATCACGAGCACAGTGAGGGGGGGCATAATTGCGGAGATCACGGCTGCGGCACGCACAACTGCGGTGGTCATAGCGGACATTAAATAAACAAGTCGTCAAGACAATGCACAATTGCTACTTTCAGTAGTTCATTGTATTAACGAGTGTGTTATTACACAAAGAAAAACGAACTGTTGTCTACCGGATAAAAGTTCGTTTTTTTCTTTTAGGGCGTCTTTGAGGCAAAATCAAACTAAATCAAAGATAATCACACAAAAATTGGAGCCGGAGTGGCCTAAAATGCTGCTCCGGCTCTATTTTTGTGCTCTAAAAAGCCCAAAATGTTGGTGTAATATTGTTCGTTTTTACCTATGGTCAGATACCTTTTCACTCGTTTAACGCAATAATATAAGTCAAGGCTTCAAAAAGGAGTGCTTTTTCTTCTATATAAACAGTAATATGAATAGCGCTAAAAGTATGGCTATATCGCTCTTTTTGTAATGGAAGCCGCGGCGGTAGATGGTGTAGCCGAGGATGGCGAGAAGCTCGATAATAACCCAAAAAACTATCTCTTCACCAAAGAATATCATACCCGATACAGCGAATATGGGAATAAGGGTACGGAAGCCGAAATAGGAGTCGGAGATCTCCTCGGTCTTCTCCATTCTTCTCTTTCCAAACGTAAGGAAAAAGCCAACGAAGGAGGATATACCTAAGGACACCCAAAATGCAAACCAAGCTATCATGTCGGGGGACTGCCAGAAGGTCGCATTGTCGGGATTATCCATCTCAACTATATACTTATAGCTATTGGTCAGATCGAAAAGTGATCCCCAAGGGAACTTATTTGCCTCGTAGATCAACATCGAATCGAATACTTCGCCTAAAGCGCTGAGCACGAGAACCCAAACGAAGGTATACAGCACGATAAACCATATACCGTCACCCTTGGTGTTAGCCTCGTTGAAGACAAAGACGAATACCGAATAGACGGCAAAGCCTACAAGCAGGCACAAAAGAAAGTGCTCGGGAAGGACGGAGAAATCAAACCAGCCCTTACCTCTGCTGATAAGCAGAAGGAGGTTTACAAGATATGACGCGGAGAATGCGCCGAAAAGAGTAATTAAGCCCGTTACGTAGTGGACCATACCCATCGCCCTGCGAGAAATGGGGAGCGCATAGGCGCAGTCAAGGTTCACCCTCCTTTTAAAGAAGGAGAATTCCATCACGGGAATAACGTAAGTAAGGATAGCAAGTATCGTTACCGGGATATTCAAGGTGCATTTGTAGTCGTCAAAGGTCTTTTGCAGCTCGAAATCATAGCGCGAGGTCGGCTGATTCTCTATACCGAAGAGGAAGGAAACAACCAGAACCGCGGCAAAAATGTAGGTGATCAGTCTGAGATTTGCCTTAAGGTGGGAGCGGAAGTACTGTTTTACGTTCGTCATACTATCATCCCCTCCTTTCTTACGTCGTGGATAAAGGTCTCCTCAAAATCTAAGGGCATCTCGTCCATAACAGCGGGAGAGAGCCTCTCGAGTCTTTCTCGCATCTCGGCACTGTCTCCCTCAAGAACTATACGGACGAATCTGTTCTTAATAATCAAAGATGCTATGGGAAGTCCTCTGAAGAGCTCCTCGGTGACAGCCTCGGTAAAGGCAAGCTCAAACTTGCAGAGTCTTCCAACGTGCTCGGCGATGTCTCCCTGCTCCTTGATCACGTTGTCGTCAATAAGGATAAAGCGGTCGCAGAAGTCCTCAAGCTCACGAAGCGAGTGGCTGGCGATAAGGACCGTAGTCCTGCCCTCCTCTACAAGAGATATTATAGCATCCTTGAATATCTTTCTGGAGAGGGGATCGAGTCCGTCGAATGCCTCGTCAAGGAGGAGATATCTCGGCTTGACGGCAAGGGCGAGGGCGATGAAGACCTGGCGGCGCATACCCTTTGAAAAGTTACGCATCTTGCCGGCAGGGTCGATCTTATACGCTCCGAGAAGACGGTCGTAGGTCTCCCTATCCATATTCGGGTGGAAGGTGAGATAGTAGTCAAAGAGGCTAAGAGGCGTCATAAACGAGGAATAATACGGGTCATCGGGGAGGAAGAAAATATCCCTTCTGGTCTCGGGATCCGCAGGACTTCTGTCATCGTATCTGATATAGCCCGCGTCGGGAAGATACACGCCCGCAAGAAGGCGAAGGAGAGTAGATTTACCGGCGCCGTTGATACCAACAATGCCGAGCACGGTGTTGTCGGGTATCTGAAGATCGATCTTGCGGAGCACGGTTTTCACTCCGAGAGAGTGCGAGAGATTAGTGATCTCAATCATTCTTATATACCTCCTCAATAGCAGAAATCAAGGTATCCTTGCTTACCCCTTCGTCCTTAAGGCGGACGAGCTCGGCAAGAAATGTGTCAAGCGCCAAAGCACGCGCTTCTCCCTCCGCCCCAAAGGTCACGAAGGCCCCCTTCTTGGGCATAGAGCGTATAAGCCCCTTCTCCTCAAGCAAAGAATAGGCTCGCTGAACGGTGTTGGGGTTGACACGAAGCTCTCCTGCGGCACGTCTGACCGATGGGAGCTTTTCCCCGGGCTTAAGAACACCGAGAGTGATGTATTTTTCATAGCGGTCGGCTATCTCAAGATAAACGTCACGCTTTGGCAAAATCGTTTTATCCACTTGAACGCTCCTTTCTGTATTATCTGTATTAACATCATTATATCAATGCACGACACATTTGTCAACACAAAGAAAACTAAAAATTGTGAAATAGAAAAACCGAAGCCGCGTGGGCTTCGGTTTTTACCTATCAGATCCTGCTCTCAAGATAGCTGCAGACGTCTCCGACCGTCTCAAATCTGACGAACTCCTTGAAGCGGAAGCCAAAGGCATCCTCGATCTCCATAGACATCATCATAAGAGCGAGAGAGTCGAAACCAAGATCATCAATAAGTCTTGTCTGCTCGGTGACGGTGGACATATCAAGATCGGGGAGGACCTTGGAAAGTATTTCTTTTAATTTTTCAAGCATAACTATATCTCCTCATATTTTCTTAACGTATGCGCGGCGGCGCTTATGTTGTCTTGCGGTCATATACTTCCATTGAGCAAGCACAGGGGTGTTGGTCTCAAGGTTGAGGTTGGTCTCACACTTCTCTACCATGCCGCTACAGAGCATATCAACGATGCCGTTAACAAGCACTGCGTTGACACCCGAGTTCTGATATTCGGGACGCACTGCAACGAGGCCAAGATCCATAACCTTAGGCTTTTTAGCCAGTCGTAAAAGCTTAAGTAAAGCAGGGAGAGTGAGTCTGCCACCGCTCTTTTTAAGAGCATCTCCGATCGAGGGAAAGCAGAGGCCAAAGGCAACAACTCTCTCGCTCTCGTCACAGATAAAAACGGCAAATTTAATGTTAATTATAAGCAGAAATTGGTTAATGAGTTCTTTTCTCTGCTCGGGCGAGATTGGAACAGTGCCGTAAAGCTTACTGTAGCACTCGTCAAGGCAGTCGAAAAAGCTGTCGCCGTACTTCTCTATATACTTTCTCTTCGACATATTTGTGGGGGCTATGTGCAGCTTATTCATCTCGAGTGCGCGGGAGGCAACCCTTGCGAGCATCTCGTTTCTCTTCTCCGGGGCGCGAAGCTCAAACTCAAGCCAGTCAACCTCCTTTGAATAGCCTGCGTCCTCGAGAAGTCTTCCGTAATACTCGTAGTTATACTGTTCTTCAAAGGTGGAGTTCTCATCAAATCCCTCGATGAGAAGTCCCTCTCTGTCAAGGTCGCTGTAGCCGAGAGGTCCGCATACGTCCTCCATTCCCTCTTCCCTTGCCCAGTCCTCGAGAGCGCTAAAGAGAGCGCGGGAGACCTCGACGTCGTCGATTGAGTCGAAGCGGTTGAAGCGCACGCGCTTCTCACCCTTTAAATCGTTATACTGCTTATGAAGTATACCCTGTATTCTACCAACGGTAACACCGTCACGCTGCGCGAGGAAGAATACGCTCTTTGCGATATCCGTGTTTTCGCCGCCCAAGAAAAGCTTTTTCTCATCTGAATACATAGGTGGGACGAAGTACTCGCAGTTCTTATAAAGTCTTAAGGGAAACTCGATAAATTCCTTTATTTCTCTCTTAGTCTCTACCTTTTTTACGTTTACCATATCAATCCTCCAGGGGCTCGTCTTCACGCCTTAAGAAGAGAAGACCGTAGCCTGCGAGCCAGGGGCCGTTGTGGCTACCGCTGACGGGAGACATAATTACCGCCTCATGGTTAGTTTTAAGACCGCACTTTTCCTCTATCGGGAGGAGTGTCTCAAGCAGCGAGGGACCTGTGTAAACGTGGAAAAGAATGTAGTCCTCAGGACTCCTGTCACCTATCAGCTCCTTGACGATCTCACAGGTACGAAGGAGCGCCTTTTTCTCGGTCCTGACGCTCTCAAGAGCAACACACTCGCCCTCCTTGTTGAAGTGAACGACGGGACATATCTTGAGCATCTGGCCCATAAACGCCTTACCGCCCTTGAGTCTGCCGTTATAGATAAGATAATCGAGCTTACCGTCAACGCCGAGAAATTCCTGGCGCTTCATCATCCAGGCGGTCTCCTTAAGTATCCTGTCGGAGGTGTAGCCCTTCTCTACCATTTTAGCGGCCATGACCGCGAGAAGTCCTTCGCCAAAGCTGGTTATCTTGGTATCCACTACGTGGATCTTTATTCTGTCCTGATAGTCTCTTGCAACGAGGGAAAGCTGATTGAAGGTGCCGCCAAGTCCCGATGAGATAGCGTAGACGATGGCCTCATCATATCCCTCCTCTATAGCCTTCTCATAATGCTCGCGGATCTCAAGAGGCGTGGGCATTGCGGTCTTTGGAAGATTGTTCTTGGGATTCTCAAGCTTCTCGAGTCTCGCGTAGAAATCTACGGGATCAAGCTCGAGTCCTTCAAGATACTCCTTGCCTTCAAAGAGAATATGTACTCTAATTATATCTATACCGAGATTCCTGTATCTCTCGGGCGCGTATTCTATGCAACCCGTGGACGTACACATAATTTTGATCTTACTCATTTTATTTACTCCTTTATGTCAAATGCCGATCTATCAAATAATTCTCTGTTCTCTGCCAAATTGAGGATGATTCCCGCAGTACTGACTATTGACTGCTCGTTTGCGGCTCCGTGAGCCTTGATAACCGGCTTCACCGTGCCGAGGATAACTCCGCCGCCGAGAGAGTTGAAGTCGTAAATGCCCATAAGGTATCCAACAAGCTTCATAAGGCTCTCGTCACCCGTCTTTTTTGAATACTTGACGATATCCGTGATTATTCTTTTTGCGGCTCCCTCGGTAACCTTAAGTACCTGGTTGCCGGCAAATCCGTCGCAAACGAGGACGTCACAGTCACCCGAAAGCGCGTTATTGCCCTCTATATTGCCGACGAAGTTGATGTCCTCTGCATCGCGAAGGAGAGCGTGTGTTTCCTTTACCAGCTTATTGCCCTTGGTGGGCTCGGCTCCGTTTGAAAGAAGGCCGACTCTCGGGTTATCAATACGGTAAAGATCCCTCATAAAATCCCTGCCGAGTCTGGCAAAGTGAAGGAGAGTGGATGCAGGGCAGTCTATAGTCGCCCCGGTATCAACGAGGCAGGTAAAACCGCCGTTTGCCGCAGGAAGGACCGCCGCCAAAGCGGGACGAACTCTGTCCTTACCGGAGAGGTATCTCATAGATCCGGCTATAAGAGCGCCGGTACTGCCGGCATTGATAAGACCTACGAGATCCACTCTTGCCGAAAGCGCCTCCAGAGCCTTTACCAGTGAGGAATCACGTTTTGTGAACAGCGCCTCAGCGGGGCTGTCGTAGTTGGTGATCGCCTCTGGCGCCTCGAGGAGCTCTACTCTGTCTTTTGGCATACCGAGTCTTTTACACTCTGCCTCCATTACAGACGTATCTCCGACGAGAAGGACTGAAAGCTCCGGATATTTTTCAAGAGCAAGGGAGGCACCCTTGATCATCATTTCGGGGCCCTTATCCGAGCCCTTGGTGTCTATCACAATCTTATATTGCTTCATACTATTCTCCTATCATTCAACTGCTATCATATAGTCGTAGACCTCGTTACCGCTCTCGAAGACCTCGACCTCACACATATCGTATTTCTCCTCAATAAGCTCTGTGAGCTCCGACCTCTTGCTCTCGGAAACCGATTTGCCAACAAAAAGCGAAACTATCTCGTAATCGTCCATATCGAGCGTATCAAGGAAGGAAAGAACGGCTCCCTCACTGCTGTCACATACTGCCTTGATCTCGGAGGAGGATATGGCAATGTAGTCGCCCTTTCTTATCTCCTTACCTCCTATTGTTACATCGCGAACGGCCATCGTAACCTCGGCTCCGATCACTCCTTCGGCTGTTCTGGTAACGCTCTCGACGAGGGAATCGATGTCAGTAATACCGGGAGTTATGACCGAAAGCGCACCAAAGCCCTGCATAAGATTCTTAGTCGGAATTATATGCACGTTAGCCTTATCATATAGCTCGGCAGCCTGCTTTGCGGCTAAAAATACGTTCTTATTGTTGGGCAGAACAATGATCTCATCACTCTCTGCACGATCAAAAGCAGCTATAAACTCCTCCGCAGAGGGGTTAAGCGTCTGGCCGCCGGTAACGATCTCGTCTGCTCCCATGTCGGTAAAGAGGGCTGTGAGTCCCTCTCCCTGTGCGACCGCAAGAACCGAAAATGGCTTCCTACTCTTCTTAGGCTTTACCTCTTCGGTATGGCCGAGGGACATATTCTCTATCTTGACGGTAAGGAACTCGCCAAAGGATTGAGCAAAGGAAAGGACGCTGCCGGGAGCAAAGGTGTGAACGTGTACCTTTACAAGATCGTCCATTTTGTAAGCGACTATGCTCTCTCCCCCGAGCTCCTCCAGCATCGATATCATATCGGATATCTCGAAGGCGTCGGGATCGCATTTCGCATCGGTGAGTCTTAGCATAAACTCGGTGCAATATCCGAACTCAAGCCTTGAGCTACGGGTGAAGAGGTCGATATTGACCTTATCTGTCTTTTCTACGGGGCTCTTGTAGATCGATCCCGAAAGCTCGCCTGTCAGCACGGCGTACATACCCATTATTATGTAAAGATAGCCTGCTCCGCCCGAGTCAACAACATCTGCCTCAGCGAGCGCGGGGAGTATATCCTTGGTTCTGGCGAGGGAATCCTTGGCGCTCTCTATATGCATACGGAAAAAGTCCTCAACACTGGATGTGTCGTCAATATTCTTCTCGGCATATTCTATACTCTCTCTGAAAACGGTGAGAATGGTTCCTTCGGTAGGCTCCTGCACTGCGGAATACGACTTTGCAATTCCCTTTTTATATGCGTCAACAAGCTCCTTTGCACCAACCTCATCGTAATGCGAGAGCTCCTCGTTTATACCTGCGAAGATCTGTGAGAGGATAACGCCCGAGTTACCGCGCGCACTAAGCAGAACACCGTGAGTGAAGTCGCCGGATACCCTGCCTATGCTCTCCTCGCCATCACTGAGCTCGCACAGTCCGCCGTCCATAGTCTTTGCCATATTTGTTCCCGTATCTCCGTCCGGAACGGGAAATACGTTAAGATCATTTATCTCCTCGGAGTGTTCGAAAAGCAAGGCGGTACCGCCTCTTAGCATCTCGGCGTAACACTTACCGTTTATTTTCTGTCTGTCCATTGTTCCTCCATAGTATGGAATATAGTATATATTTACCCATTTTGCCCTATAATTCTACAAATGATTTATAAACTGAAAATAAACTGTGAAAAATAAAAGAACCGGCACTCCGCTTTGAAGTGCCGGCGCAACGTATAACGCTGATGAATCATTAACTATTCTTTGGAAGAGTGACGGTAAAGGTCACCATACCGTCATAATATCCGACCACGATGCTACCTCTGTGAAGCTCCACAATCTTTTGCACTATAGCAAGACCAACACCACTTCCTTCCGAGGCGTGCGACTTATCTAAGCGATAGAATTTTTTAAATATACTCTCCCTCTCGCCCTCCGGGATCTCGGCGCCTGTATTTGCGACAGAGACAGCGTACTCGCCTCCCAAATCCTTGATCGAGACGGCAAGGGTACCTCCCTTAGGCGAGAACTTGATCGCATTATCAATAAGATTGATCCATATCTCCTTGAGCAACTCTTCGTTGGCACGGATAGAATACTCGTCAAAGTCGAGCTGAAGGTCGATCTGCTTACGTTCCCATTTATTCTCAAGAAGGAGAACGGAAGAGCGTATCTGCTCTGAGAGGTTGAAGACGGAAACGTCGGTGAGGATAGACTGGCTCTCTACCTTGGTGAGATTAAGTATATTTGTGGCCAGGGTTGCGAGGCGACGAGACTCGTCCTCGATCGCACTTAAGTAGCGGTGCCTGTCCTCCTCGGATACGTCGCTGTTATTGAGAAGCCTGGCAAGTCCGGCTATAGAAACAATAGGTGTCTTGAACTCGTGTGAAAAGTTATTGATAAAGTCGCTGCGAAGCATCTCGGTCTTTTCGAGCTCCTCGGCAAGCTTGTTTACGCTATTTTCTATCTCCTTGATCAGCTTGTGGTTAGGAAGCGCGCCGCGGAATTTCAGTCTGGTCTTGAAGTTACCGGCCGCCAAGGCGTTCATATGCCTGACAAAGCGCTTCATAGGCTTCAGGGGCACCTGAGCAAGAAGAAGCGAGAAGGTAGCGCCAAAGAAGATACTGAAGCCGATCATACAGATGACGACTGTGCCGATGGATATTTCGTCGTCCTGACCGGAAATGACTCCCGTCTCGGAGAAAAGATATACAAGAGCTGTCGAAAAAGCTATTGCCGCCAGAAGGACGACGAAGATAAGGACGGCAAAAAGTAAGGTCAGCGAAAAATAAGAGCGGCTCTTTTCCCTATCTATCTTGATCTTATCTATTCTTATCTTTCTCATACGTTCTTCACCGCCTTATATCCGAGACCTCTTACCGACTCTATGGTAAACTCGGGATAATCCTCAAAGCGCTTACGGAGTCTGCCTATATGTACGGTGACGGTCTCCCAACCCGTATCGCTCTCAGCACCCCAGATCTCGTCCATAAGCTGGATCCTGGTGAATATCTTCCCCGGGAAGGATAGGAGCTTGTATAGGAGGAGAAACTCCTTCTGAGGCAACTCCTGTGTCTCATCCTTGCGGCTGACGGTGAGCGAATCGTAGTCCAAGGTAACCTCGCCGATAACGATCCTTCTCTCGCTCTCGATCTTTGCCCTGCGGAGAAGCGCCTTGATGCGGAAGAGCATCTCCTCGTCGTCTATCGGCTTTGTAATATAGTCGTCGGTGCCCGCAAGAAAGCCCCTGTGCTTGTCCTTCGGGAGCTGCTTTGCAGAAACCATAAGTATGGGAAGATTGTTCCCTACCGCGCGCAGGCTCTCGGTCAACTCGTAGCCGTCCATACCCGGCATCATAATGTCGAGCACGATGAGGTCGACATGCTCTCTGTCGAGCACATCAAGAGCCTCGAGACCGTTTTTAGCCACGGAAACGGTATATTTTGCATTTTCAAGCACGGCGCGCAAAAACATTCTGGTATTCTTGTCGTCGTCTACAACGAGTATATGAAACATACCGTACCTCCTTTTTTCTTGATCTTAATCCTATTTTAGCACCGTAAAGGCACTAAGTCAATATCATATTTTAAACTCTGTATCACCTTTTCGGTTGACTTGATAGGCAGTGTGTGATATAATCAAGACGATAAGAAAGGCGGTTTTTTATGAAATACGTTATAGTTACAGGTGCTTACGGCGGTATGGGACATGCGGCCGTGGAGGCCTTCAGGGATAAGGGGTACACCGTTTTCGCTCTCGACAGACACGTCGGTGACAACGAGGACAGAGTCATTCCGATCAAGGTCGATCTGACGATGGCCGAGGAAATAGAAAAAGCGTACGAGGCAATAAAGGAAGTGACCGACGAGGTATACGCTATAGTACACTTTGCGGGTATGTATAATCTTGACTCGCTGGTGGAAATGTCGGAAAATGACTTTACACGCATTTTTGACGTGAACGTATTCTCGGTATACAGGGTGAACAAGACGTTTTTACCCCTGCTCACAGAGGGCTCGAGAATTATCATAACGACGAGTGAGCTCGCGCCGCTCGATCCCTTGCCCTTCACCGGAATATATGCGATAACAAAATCCGCCTTGGATAGATACGCTTACTCCTTAAGAATGGAGCTACAGCTGCTCGGTATATCGGTGGCGGTACTGCGACCGGGAGCCGTGGACACGGGAATGCTCGGTGCCTCTACAAGCGCGCTCGACCGCTTCTGCGAAAATACGAAGCTCTACTCCTGCAACGCGGAGAGATTTAAGAGGATAGTAGACGGTGTCGAGGCAAGAAACGTGCCGCCAAGTAAGGTAGGAAGGCTCGCGCTCAAAATACTCGAGAAGAAGAGACCGAGACAAGTGTACAAGATAAACCGCAACCCGCTTTTACTCTTGCTCAATATCCTGCCGGACAGGCTCGCAACATTTGTTATAAAGCTTATTTTGAAATAATCGAAAAAAGGACAGAAACATCTGTCCTTTTTTCTTTTCTTTACTTCGCGATTGAATACTGGCTATTGTATATCTCGGAGTAGAGACCGCCGAGGCTCAGGAGGTCTTTATGAGTTCCCTTCTCAACAACGTCACCGTTGTTGATGACGAGGATAAGATCGGAGTTCTCTACGGTGGAGAGTCGGTGAGCTATAACAAAGGCTGTCCTGCCCTTCATAAGCTCGTCCATAGTCTCCTGTATGATAAGCTCGGTACGGGTATCGACGTTACTTGTCGCCTCATCAAGAATAAGGATCGGGCGGTTGGATAGGTATGCCCTGGCGATGGTCAAAAGCTGCTTTTGTCCACCGGAGATGTTGGTGCTCTCCTCGTTGATAACGGTGTTAAAGCCTTCGGGGAGTCCGTCTATCCAAAAGTCGATATGAGCGCGCCTTGCAGCCTCCATTACCTCCTCACTTGTGGCGGAGGGATTACCGTATGCGATGTTATCATATACAGTACCCGAGAAGAGCACCGTATCCTGGAGCACCATACTGAACATTTCCCTCACATCAGAGCGATTCATCTCTTGAATGCATCTGCCGTCTACAAGTATATGTCCGGAGGTTGGATCATAAAAACGCATCAAAAGGTTAACAATTGTTGTCTTTCCGCCGCCTGTAGGGCCTACGATCGCAATCTTTTGTCCGGGGAGGACTTCGAGATTCAGATCTCTAATCAGGGGTTTATCCTCTTCATACGAGAAGGCGACGTGATCAAACGTAACCTTGCCAATGCACTCTTGATTTACCTCATCCGCCTTTGGCTCCTCCATCTCCTCAGAGTCGAGAAAATCGTAAACGCGGCGGGCGGACGCTATGGTAGACTGCATCATAGACATACCGCCGGAGATAGATTCAAGCGGCCCCGAGAAGAGCTGTGTATAGAGGATAAAGGCCATCAGGTCACCGACACGGAGAGTACCGTTGATAACGAGGATGCTTCCTACAACGCATATGGCGATGTAGGCAAGATTGTTTACTACGGCGACTATCGGCTGTACTATGCCGGAGGTTAGGTAGCCTCGCTCGGACTTTTTTCTATAGTCCTCGGAAAGCTGTTCATAACCGTTTTGCTTATGTTTCTCAAGATTGTATACCTTGACCGTATCAAATCCGGTAAGGTCCTCCTCGGTCGCAGAGTATATCTTTCCTGCCGCCTCACGGCTCTGTGCAAAGAACTTCTCACTCCTTGCAGCAAGCTTAGCAGAGAGGAATATCGACGCGGGGACGAAGACTAAAATAACTGCGGCCATTATCGGGTTGGCGATAAAGATAAGCACGGTGATGACTATAAGCTTCAATACTCCGTTGATGATGATATTGAAGATATCGTGCACCGAGCCGCCCATTATTGAGACGTCGTTGGTCATACGAGAAATTATCTCGCCATTGGGAGTTGTGTCGACCTTTTTTATCGGTATCTTTGATATCTTGGCACTCATATCTATTCTGATACGGCAGGTAAAGTGTCTTGATACGGTGTTATTCATAATGATCATCGTTACCACGCTGAGTATATCCGAGACGAGATAGGATGCGATGAGAAGCACGGCAACACGGAGCTGTCTGTCCGCGTCCATCACAACTCCGTCGGTAACGTAATCATAAATGCCGTCGGTAAGTATGCCTATAAGCTCGGGAGCGAGCATTGAGAGTATTATAGACACGAGGCTGACTACCGCAGCAAAAATCAAGGACGGCATGATCGGTCTTGTGTCGCGAACGATCCTGCCAATAACCTTAAGGGCGTCGGTGAGTGTTTCCTTTTTCATATTATTCTTCAAGGGTATCACCTCCTATCGCGCCCTTTCCAAGCTGGGAAATACAGATCTCACGGTAGATGTCGGAGGAGTGGAGCAGCTCCTTATGAGTACCCGAAGCTGTGATCCTGCCCCTATCCATAACGTATATCCTATCGGCGCTAATGGCTGTGGAGACTCTCTGTGTGACGAGTATTTTCGTCCTTCCCTTGAGCCTTGTCAAAAGCTTTTCACGTATTCTTTTCTCGGTAAGGTAATCGAGGGCCGAGAAGCTGTCGTCAAAGACGTATATGGGAGCCTCTCTGATGATTGTCCTGGCCATATTTATCCTCTGCTTTTGTCCGCCGCTGACATTCTGGCCAAGGCCGACGAGAAGGAAGTCGAGCCCCTCCTCTTTAGATGCGAGGAAATCGTCAAGCTCTACATCGTGGATAGCGCCCCTGACCTCATCGTCGGTAGCATCTGCACGTCCGACGGTGATATTGTCTCTGAGAGTGCCCTCAAAGATCATCGCCTTTTGGAGGGCTACAGAGTATGCAAGACGTATTTCGCCCTTGGAAAGACTACTATAATTTACATTATTTATCGTTATATCGCCTTCGGTGTGCGGATATAGGGCGAGAAGAACCTTAATAAGTGTACTTTTTCCCGATCCCGTACCGCCTATTATAGCCACTGTCTCGCCCTTGTCTGCAAACATAGAGACCGAGTCGAGCGCCTTGGTGTTGGCGTCGGGATAGATGAAGGAGACGTTATCCATTTTCACCGATGCTCCCTCCAAAAGCGGAAAGGCCGCTACAACATTGTCGTCCGATCCGTCATCACATTTCGGCATATCAAATACCTCGGATATTCTCGAGACCGAGACACGTAGATGCGGTATCCATGCAATAGTCCAAGAGAGATTAATTACGGCGTTGGCAATAAGTGTCACGTACTGCATAACGGCAATAACGTCACCCGCCTCGGTTATTACTCCGCTTTGAACCTTAGATATACCGACGAGGAGTATTGCAACTGTGGATAGGTTAAGAAGAAGCATAGTCACGGGCGTGATGTAACCCGAGCGGACGTTGGCCTTGATCATATACTTGGCCATCTCCTCCGTAGCGTGCTTTGCCCTTCTGTGCTCCTTATCCTCGTTGTTAAATGCGCGGATTACCCGTATGCCGATAAGTCGCTCTCTGACTATCCTGTTCTGCACGTCTATGTACTTGTCACTGATATCCCACATAGCCCTAAGCGGTCTTACGATAAAGACGACGAAGCACAAAATGATAGGTATGCAGACAAGGAATATAAGAGAGAGAGTCACGTCGGCAAGAAGCGCAAGCGCGGTACCTCCGATTAGCATCATTGGTACAGTCACTACGGTATAGACGAGCTGACTTGCAGCGCCCTCCACGTTGAATATATCGTCGGTCGATCGAGTAAGGAGACCTGAGGATCCTATTTTCGAATACTGCTCCGGCGATAGAGAGTTTATCTTCTTGAACGTTGCCTTACACAAGGACGAAGAAAAGGAGGTGGTCACACTTGTGTTGATCTTGTTAGATATCAGGGCCGCGGTTAATGAAAAAACGGCGAGCACAAGCATAATACCGGATGAGATCACTACCCTTCTGATATTCGAGGCAGCAATACCGCGGTCAACCACGTCGCTCATTACGTAAGGCATAAGAAGCTCTGTAAGAGTTGCAATTGTGTGCATAAGCATTACGAGAGCGAGGCTCTTGTAATGCGGTCTAAGATGTTCTAATACTGTTTTCATTTTCTAATAATACTTAAGTCTGTGCGGTGGAGCTCCGGGATCCGGTTTCGGGAAAGCGCAAAAGCGCCCCGGCAACACGTGCCGAGGCGCTTTTTAAAATATGGCAAGCCTAAAGCTCACCTCTTATCCAAAAACCGATCCGGAGGCGTGTGTGAAAATAAAGTTTTGATTGTTTCTAAAATTATAAGTCTTGTTGTTCATTTTTCAGCCTCCTTTCTTTCATATTTTTATTCCATTGTAGCACCGTATATGCAAAATGTCAATAGTTATTGGTAAAATTGTCTTAAAACGTTTTTTGATTGTGGATTATTTTCGCTTAATTAACAAAGAAACGTATTGCAATACAGAAAAAAATATGTTAATATATTTTTAGCAAATAAAGGAGTTTAACTATGAAAGACATTTCATCAATGGAAAAATCCAAGGAGGTCATCTCGGGACTCAGAGCTAACCGAGAGAGCCTTTACTACACTATTCTCTTCGGCGCCGCGTCGATAATAGCTGTAGTGCTTCTCATCGTGGCATTCGTGCAGAAGAACTCGCCTCTCAAGGTATACACGTACGTTATGCTACCGGTCTTTGCCCTCGCCACAACGGCGGCGGCAAGATATACCTTCGTATCCAAGGATAGGATATATACCAAGTGCGGCGTGCTCGTGATCAAGAGCTTCTTTATCACGAGAAGGTTCAAGATCGAGAATATCGACAGACTCACCGCCGCGACCAACAATAAGGATAACGTTACTACGGTCAACGTTGTCGTTGGTGATAGGACTGCAAGCTACAAATTCAAAAATATGAGCAAGGAAGAGATCGCGCACCTAAGACGTGCGACCCAGAAGCATTAAAATAAAAGGAGATACGGTTATGGCAATATCAAGACTTATCGGCGACTATCCCGTAATAGGCATTCGCCCGACTATCGACGGCAGACGCGGACCTCTCAAGGTGCGTGAGAGCCTCGAAAATCAGACAATGAATATGGCTAAGGCAGCGGCAGAGCTTATCTCAAATAATCTCACCTACTCAAACGGTGAGCCCGTCAAGGTCGTTATCTCGGATACAACTATAGGCAGAGTTGCAGAAGCGGCCGCATGCGCGGATCAGTTCAGAAAGGCGGGTGTTGATATCACCCTCACCGTTACTCCCTGCTGGTGCTATGGATCTGAAACCATGGATATGGATCCCGATACAGTCAAGGCAGTCTGGGGCTTCAACGGTACCGAGCGCCCCGGCGCTGTATACCTTGCGGCCGTACTCGCATCACACGCGCAGAAGGGCTTACCCGCTTTCGGCATATACGGTCACGAGGTACAGGATATGGACGACACGTCTATTCCCTCTGACGTAGCTGAGAAGATACTCCGTTTTGCAAGAGCGGCGGTTGCGGTGAAGACAATGAAGGGTAAGTCGTATCTTCAGATCGGCTCTATCTGTATGGGTATCGCAGGCTCTATCGTCGACGTAGACTTCTTCGAGGAATATCTCGGAATGAGAGTCGAAAGCGTTGACGAGGTCGAGATCATCAGACGAATGACTGAGGGCATCTACGATGCCAAGGAATATGAAAAGGCTCTTGCTTGGGTTAAGGATAAGTGCAACCCCGACTTTGACAAGAACCCAAAGGAGCTCCAGAGAAGTGACGAGCAGAAGGCTAAGGACTGGGAGTTCACCGCGAAGATGGCCTGTATTATCAAGGATCTTATGAACGGTAACAAGAATCTGCCCGTAGGCTGCGAAGAGGAGATGGTCGGACACAACGCCATCGCCGCAGGCTTCCAGGGACAGAGACAGTGGACGGACTTCTATCCCAACTGCGACTTCCCCGAGAGCATCCTCAACTCCACGTTTGACTGGAACGGCGCGCGTGAGCCATACGTTCTCGCAACAGAAAACGATACACTCAACGGTGTGTGCATGCTCTTCGGTAAGCTGCTCACCGGAAGAGCGCAGATATTCGCAGACGTAAGAACCTACTGGTCGGGCGATGCGGTAAAAAGAGTTACCGGCTACGACCTCGAGGGCAAGGCAAAAGAGGCAGACGGCTTTATCCACCTTATCAACTCAGGCGCGGCTTGTGTTGACGCATCCGGTGAAGCGAAGGACGAAAACGGCGAGCCCATCATGAAGAAGTGGTGGGAGATGACAGACAAGGATATCGATGCCTGCATGGCTGCTACGACCTGGCCCTATGCCGACCTTGGATATTTCCGCGGCGGCGGTTATTCCTCTCGTTTTGTCACCAAGGCACAGATGCCCGTAACGATGATGCGTCTTAATATGGTCAAGGGACTCGGCCCCGTTATGCAGATCGCAGAGGGATGGACCGTGTGTTTGCCCGACGAAGTCACTCACAAGCTCTGGGCAAGAACCGACTACACCTGGCCCTGCACCTGGTTCGCTCCGAGGATCACCGGCAAGGGCGCATTCAAGACCGCGTACGACGTTATGAACAACTGGGGCGCAAACCACGGAGCGATCTCCTACGGTCATATAGGCGCAGATCTCATCACCCTCTGCTCTATGCTCCGTATACCCGTTTGCATGCACAACGTAGACGAGGAAAAGATCTACCGTCCATCCTCTTGGGGCGCATTCGGTATGGATAAGGAAGGACAGGACTACAGAGCCTGTGCAGCTTACGGTCCTCTCTACAAGACAGTTAAATAATCCATAGTTTATCAATTATATTGAATACGTAAAACCGCTTACAGCTGCAATATCGTGTGCTGTAAGCGGTTTTTGTATAGTATTATTTACATTATCGCGGCAATTTCTCTCAAAACACGGTATTCTCCTATTTTTCCGCTTTCGGATATACCGATAATAAATCTATGAACCTCAACACATTTCGGCATCTTTATCCCACATACAAAATCGTACATCTGCATAAGCTCTTTCTGTGTATCAATAAAGAGAGTCGAGTGAAATTTAAAGCATTTATCGAATTCGTGAAGCGGCACTCCAAAGCCGTCAAGCAACAGCTCGTCGAGTTCCTTATGCAAACGCAAAAGGTGCGAGTCAGAGGAAAAATTAAGCCACAAAATTGTGCCGTAAAGCTCGGGTTTTGGTTCATCAAGAACGAATCCCGACTGTTCACCGAGATATTTTGATATAGCGGATATAACATCCTCGAATATCGCATCCTCTACGGGAAAGGATATTTTAAGCGATATATGTTGCGGTAATGAAAACGCGACATCGCTGAGGCAAAGCTCACTGTTTTTGCGGATACATTCTTCTCTTACAAAGCCGAGTGGCTCACTGACGTCACAAGCAATCCATATATACATTTTAATTTTCTCCGAATACTATTTTATTCATTAGAATGTATTGAAGTAGAATGTATTGAAGTTATTTAGTCTTACTCGTCTTTTTCTCATAGAAAAATGTTAAGATTATCAAGATAATGTCCAATGCAAATCCCGCGAAGCCTATGATCTGAATACACTTCATATACTGATGCTGTACTCGAGTTACCTCCGTGTAGTCACCATGGTTAACTAAGTAATACGCCCCTTCTCTGTACGACTCGTAATCCTTAGCGGCATCATTGAATGCCGAGCCACCGAGGATTACACTCGAGACGAAAAATAACATAAAAGGAATCATTAACGCACCGTGCAAAGCCGCGAGATATTTTTTCTCTATAAGGCACTTAACGATGCTGACGATATCGGCAACGGTTAAAGCTCCTATTACCGCAGCAGTTATTATAGCTCCTACATTCATATAAATCTCCTTTTTGTCTTCTTTAGCCTCATTATAGCATATTTTTTATGTAAATGCAATAATTAGTGTATACTTTGTCGTCAATGATTGGTATATAATATAATTGACAAACTACACGTTGTATGATAAAATTATCTTGTAAAAAAAACATAAGGAGCTAACTATGAGAGACTACAGCCTTTTGATGCAGAATGACCCCGAGATTTACGCGGCGGTAATGAACGAAACGGCAAGACAGCGCAACAAGATCGAGCTTATCGCCTCGGAAAACTTTGTTTCCGAAACGGTCATGGAGGCAAACGGCACTACCCTCACAAACAAGTACGCAGAAGGATATCCATCGAAGAGATATTACGGCGGATGCGAGCACGTTGACGTTGTGGAAACGATAGCAATTGAGAGAGCGAAGAAGCTCTTCGGTGCCGGCTATGCAAACGTACAGCCGCACTCAGGCGCACAGGCAAACATGGCGGTATTCTTTGCACTCCTGCAGCCCGGTGACACAGTGCTCTCTATGAGCCTGGCTCACGGTGGTCATCTCTCCCACGGTTCACCCGTCAATATGTCGGGCAAGTACTGGAACATCGTTTCATACGGTGTGAGCGATGACACGGAAACAATAGATTACGACGAGGTAAGACGCCTCGCGCTTGAGTGTAAGCCAAAGCTCATTCTTGCGGGCGCGTCGGCATATCCGAGAATAATTGACTTTAAGAAATTCTCCGATATAGCTAAAGAGGTCGGCGCGTATCTTATGGTAGATATGGCGCATATAGCAGGACTGGTTGCTGCAGGCAAGCACCCTTCCCCGATTCCTTACGCAGACGTAACGACAACGACTACGCATAAGACTCTGAGAGGTCCCAGAGGAGGTCTTATCCTCACTAATGACGAGACAATCGCGAAGGCAATAAATAAGGCTATCTTCCCCGGTATCCAGGGTGGACCTCTTATGCACACCATCACCGCTAAGGCAGTCTGTTTCGGCGAGGCACTCAAGCCCGAGTTTAGCGAGTACGCACAGCGCGTTATCGACAATACAGCCGCACTTGCAGACGAGCTCGTCAAGGAGGGATTCCGCCTTGTTTCGGGCGGTACGGATAACCATCTTATGCTCGTCGATCTCACCGGAATGAAGGTGGATACCGGTAAGGAGGCCGAGCATCTGCTCGACGAAGTGGGCATAACCTGCAACAAGAACTCTATACCTAACGACAAGCAAAAGCCCTCGGTTACAAGCGGTTTAAGACTTGGCTCTGCGGCGGTTACCTCACGCGGCTTCCACGCCGAGGATATGCGCAAGGTAGGAAGACTCATATCAATGACACTAAAGGACTATGACAAAAACGCAGACGAGGTAAAGGCAGGAGTCAAGGCTCTGCTCGATAAATATCCGCTCTACGAATAAAAGGGAAAATGAAACGCGATACAGAAAAAATGTATGCGACGATGGAGCCCTGGCGACTGTTCTTCATCGTTGCTCTACCCGGCATGATCAGTATGTTCGCGATGTCGATATACAGCATCATCGAAGGCATTTTTATCGGACAAAAGCTTGGCGAAGGGGCCTTCGCTGCGGTTAATATCGCAATGCCCCTCGTTATGATAAACTTTGCACTTGCCGATCTTATCGGAGTGGGCGCATCGGTGCCAATCTCAATCGCTCTTGGAAAGAAGGAGCACGGTGAGGCAAACAACGTATTCTCCTGCTCGGTGGTGATGATCTTTATCACATCATTAGTGATGGGAACGGTAATGTTCACTGCGGCAAGACCGCTATGTCATATGATGGGCGCTGACGGAGAGTTGCTCAACACGGCAGTAAGATATTTAAGAACGGTAGCACTGTGCTCTCCTCTGTCGACTATCTTTTTCGCGATGGACAACTACTTAAGGATAAGCGGTTACGTCAAAACGAGTATGACGATAAACATAGGCTCAAACATCGCGACGCTCGGTCTGTTAACCCTCTTCCTTCTTGTCTTCGAGATGGACGTGGTTGGCTCGGCTCTTGCTACATCGCTCTCAATGTGCTTATGTTCCTTTGTAGCGATGACTCCGTTTTTACGCGGTAAAACACTACTTAAGTTTACAAAATCTCATTTTAACAGGGCTATGTTCAAGGAGATTGCCGCGTGCGGTTCTCCAGTATTCTTAAATAATATTGCGGGACGAGTTACATCCATTCTGCTCAACATTTCACTTATGGCGCTCGGTGTTATCGAATTTGGAGAGAACGGCGGAACAACGGCCGTTGCGGTGTATGCGGTGCTTATGTACTCGAGTGATCTGTGCTGGCCGCTACTCTATGGAATCAGTGATTCACTCGCTCCTTCTATAGGATATAACTGGGGTGCGGGTAACTACGATAGGGTGAAGAAAATTGTGCGGTGCGCTTATATAGGCACGGCTACTATAGGCCTAATCTCCACCTCGCTTCTGTTCTTCTTCCCCGGAACGATCGCCTCAATGTTCGCAAAAGCGGAGGACGCGCTACTTCTCGCGGAGGCCACTCACGCTATAAGACTCTTCTCGGGAGCCTACCTCTTCAGATGGTTTGTGGTTACCACGCAAGGCTTCCTAAGCGCGATAGAAAAGCCATTGCTCGCGACCATGGTTTCGGTTGCAACCGCGCTGGTATTTCCCGTCTTGTATCTTGGCGCTCTATGGAGCTTTGGGCTTGACGGAATATGGTTCAACTTCGTCGGCGTCAACTTCTCCTCAGGCGTGCTCGGATTGATACTCTTGACGGTAGTTGGCCGTGAGATCAAAAAGAAAAAGGCTCTAAATTAATCAATTAACCCTCGCCCGGTAAAACCGAGCGAGGGCCTTTTTTCGTTATTTAAATCAGGTCAAGGTGTCATACATCTTATAGTTGACGTATCCGTGTACGCCCTCGAGGGCGCCCGACACGAGTTCCTTAACCATCAAGCAATCCGGATGAGGAAGATGAACGCTCTCGTCGGCAATTATTCCGTAGCTTGCAGACGTCACAAATCCGCGCGCACGGTAGTTCTGTGGGTTGCCCTCTACCATGCATACTTTGTAACCGAGCTCTATTGCTCTCTCAAAGCCGTATTCTATAAGCTCCTTAGATATATGCTGACGCTGGAGCTCCGTTTTGACCGACATAGGGGTAAGGATCAAGAGCTCATCCTCATACCTTCCCTCGATATGGAAGCGAGAAAACATAACGTGCCCAATGATCTCGTCGCGCTCGTTGACCATAACAAGGTCGAGCTCGGGAAGATAATACCGCTTCGAGCGTATCTCGGCAACGAGTCTGCGGACTGTCCTCCCCTCCTCCTCGCCTTCCGAATCGGTAAATACTTTCTCAACGAAGTCGAGTGTTGCGGCAAGCTCGCCTCTTCTAACACTTCTTATTATTCTTTCCATCGCCGGTACCTCACGTTCTATACTTTGGATTGGTCTTCTTCAGCATTTTAGTTCCTTTTGCGATCGACTTATGCCATTCCCTTTTATCTCGGAGAAAGGCCTCTTTGTCATCGGAATATCTTGCTTCCTTTTTAAGTGCGAGATAGCTCTCGTATCGCTCGCGAGTAAGAAGTCCGGACTCAATTGCTGTCTTTACTGCGCAACCGGGCTCGCTCTCGTGACGGCAATCCTTGTATTTACATCTGCCAAGGAACTCCTCGACGTCGGAAAAAGCGCTGCCAATTCCCTCGCTGACGTCCCACATTCCGAGCGAGCGCATACCGGGTGTGTCTATTATCATTGCCCCCGACTTCAGCATTATCAGCTCGCGGTGGGTGGTCGTATGACGTCCCTTGCTGTCATCCTCGCGAATCCCTCCGGTTGACATGATCTCTTCCCCCGCAAGAGCATTGACCAAGGTTGATTTACCTACTCCGGAAGATCCAAGGAATACGACGGTCTTTCCCGGGGATAAATACTCATCGAGCTCGCTAAGGCCATAACCCGTCTCCGAGCTGACCGCATGTACATTTGCGCCCATGCTATAGCGCTCCACGGTGCGAAGCTGATCCGAAAGATCCTTGACCAAATCCGCCTTAGTAAGTACAATCACGGGTTCAGCTCCGGATTGCCAAGAGAGCGTCAGGTATCGCTCCAGCCTTTTCATATTGAAATCGTGGTTTAGCGACTGCATAATGAACACGTAGTCGAAGTTGGCAGCCACAGCCTGCTCTGCCTTGTTTGGATTTGGGTCCTTTCTCATAAAGAATGTGCGGCGGGGCAAGGTTTTAACTATCATACTATCCCCCGAGGGATTATAGGCAATAAGGACGAAGTCGCCCGCGGTGGGAAAATCGTCTCCGTCAACGTAGTACTCCTTGGTCTTGAGTCGACCGTAGCACTCTCCGAGATCGGTAATTAATTTGTATCTTTCCTTATGCACCGCGATAACTCTCGCAGGCATACCGTCCTGACCTGATAAGGTAATAGGCTTAAAGCCATAAGCTTCTAAATTCATTGTAATGTCCTCCATTTAGGTTGTTTGTCACGTAAAACTTTACTCAACAACTGAAAAAGGGCATAAAAATAACACACCTGAGTGTGTTTGGCACAAATATCAGGTTTCCATTTATGGCGCGACAACAAAGAGGTATCACTACCCCTACGGTTATACGCTGCCCTTATTCAGTTTAACTTACGGTTACCTCTCTATAAACAATCATCTTATTTTCTCCTTTCTCATCTGCCATCCTTGGCAGGTTTATTTGTTTTTATTGTAGCATACCGGATTGAAGATTGCAAGGGGTTACTCAATATTATAGAAAAATCCTCGCCCAAAGGTGAGCGAGGATCTTATTTACGTCTTATTATTTTTCTTGCTCTTTATTACGTACCACAGTATACAACCTATGAGGTTGACGGCGTGCAAGGACAGAAGGCTCATACAGAACGCGGAGTACATGACCTCGCCGTTCTGAGATGCCTCGTCAGTAACTACAACGATCTCCCACTCTCCGTTTTCGTGCCTCACAGAGGTGACGGATTCATACAGCATACGATTGTAGTAGTACTCCTTTCCGTCTATCTTGCCCCACTCCTTATTCGGTCCGTATACGGGGATATCGGCTGGAGGCTCCGAGCCGTAGCCTTCTCTGTACCACTCGTCATATTCAGTCTGCATATACTCGATGAAGTCATCGGGGTTATCGAACCTCAGACGCTTTGTAAATGTGTTTTCGTCAATAAAACTAGTCAAAATGTAGGTCATTAGCAGAATTAAAGCAAGGACGATTAAAAATACAAGGGCGATTTTCTTAAGGAGATTACGCTCCGAGGTCACTCTTGCAGCTTCTTTCTCATCAAGCAAAGCTATGCCCTTATCTACCAATATCTTCTGCACTATGATCTTGTACAAGCAGTACCCGACAAGAAACGCTCCGCAGATGAATAAAAGTCCGTATCCTGCCCATGATCCAAGGGATAAGCCATAGAAGCTATCCGGTACAATTACCGCGATAGGTAGGCAGAATGCAAATGTAAGAAGAATCCAGAAGAAAATTTTCACCGAGGAAAAGACCATAGAAGTATTTGCAGCCTTGATCCTCTGTGAATACTCCTGCTCATCGTCTGTCGGAAGTCTGAAGCTGACTGTGAAGCAGATCTGACATATCGTTGCTCCAAGGAGAAAGATGCACGCAATACAAAAGCCGAGAACTCCACGCATAAAAGCAAGATTACATATCGCAGAGGCAATCACTCCCGCGAGGCATAATCCTATCGAGATAAACGAGAGATTGGTATATTTCTTCTTTCTGTTATAGAGCATAAGACCAAGCTGCTTATCGCTCTTTGCTCTCTGCTTGCCCGAAATGTCCTCCGCTATCACTTCTCTGTCGGGATTGTTTCGCTCTCCTCTGAGAAGCTCATCGGTCGTTATGCCGAATATCTCCGCTATTGACGGTATGAGCGAAAGATCGGGCGCACATTCGTCGCACTCCCAACGGCTCACCGTTTTATCCGAAACGAAGAGCTTTTCGCCGAGCTCCTTTTGCGTCATACCGTTTGCCTTTCGCAAGGTGGAGATAAATCTTCCTATCGTTTTCTTTTCCATACTCTACCCTCCCGTTTTTTGGTTGCATGTTGACTTAATTCTACCATTTCGTCAGTCAGAATGCAACCCCATGTCCAAGGAATTACTCTCGGAATGAAGGAATTTGGGGTGAAATTGTGAAAATGCGAATATAATGAAAGTATAAAATACCGTGGTGCTATATTATATATGAGATTTGGAAAAAGCAGAGGTTGGAGTCCCTGCCATATGTTGCATATATACATTTTAGATTCACGTTTAAATAGCGGGAGGTTTCATCCACTCGTGGAGCAAAGACCATTTGCCCCCTCGCGGCTGAAAGACGGAATTTTGCCATCGCGTTTTACGGAACTAAAATTTCATAGGCTTTATACGGATCTTTACTTTGTGGGCGCTCAGGCAATGTTGTGAACCCGATCCGCGAGGGTGTAGCAATATTGAGAACTCTCTGCTCTGCTTCTTCATCATAAATAGGGTAAGATTTGACAAATTCTTATCCTCGCGAGCGGCTTCTACAACATTTATCCGTCTTTCGCACCAAACAAAAAAGCAGAGTCACAATGACTCTGCCATTTTGTTTGGTGCGGGAGACGGGACTTGAACCCGTACGTTGGAAACACACGCCCCTCAAACGTGCGCGTCTGCCGATTCCGCCACTCCCGCGAACATTGGTATTATATCACACCTTGGTATAAAAGTCAATACCTTTTTACAAAAATATTAATCTTTTTTTCTTTTAGGAAAAGGTTGACTCGGACGAGACGTTTTGGTATAATCAAGGCATAGTTCATACACTAAAAAGCGAGGTAAAGGCTATGATAAAGACCAAAATTGTCTCTTCACTTGAAAAAATATTTTTAGATGCAGATTATGACTCCTACGCAGAGCTTAAATCCATCTCTGTGCTCCGCGGTGAGCGTCTTTGCTTTCAGATAATGACTACATACGACACGTCGGACGGAACAAAACCGTATATCGCGCCAAAGTTCAAGCCGACGATCTCGGGTGAGCTCGGTAAATACGCTAACCTGAGACAGGTTATGAACGTGCCTGTCGCATTCACGACACACGTGGCAGGAATCGACGACAACTACGTAAGGACAGAGCCCGGGCTCTTCCCTGACGTGTTGAGACCTCTTTACTACGGTGGAAAGGTCACGTTTGCAAAGGACGTCCTCAACTCCGTATGGGTTGAGATCAATATTCCGAAGGACTGTAAGGCCGGTAATTACGACTTCACCGTAGCCTTTGAGGGTGGCGAGTCCGGAAATACTGTATCCTCGATCAATATCGAGGTTATAGACGCCGTGCTACCGGACGAGGACATATACTTTACCCAGTGGTTCCACGCCGACTGCCTGGCAAACTACTACAACGTTGAGGTGTGGTCGGAAAGGCACTGGGAGATTGTCGAGAATTTTGCAAGAACTGCAAGAAAGAATGGCATAAACACTCTGCTTACTCCTGTATTTACCCCTCCGCTCGATACTGCTGTCGGAGGCGAAAGACGTACCACACAGCTCGTTAAGATCGATGTTGTTGGCGGTGGATACAGATTTGACTTTACCCTCCTTGACAGGTGGATAGACATGCTCAACCGCTGCGGTATTGAATATATTGAGATCTGTCACCTGTTTACCCAGTGGGGTGCAAAGCACGCTCCGAAAATCATGGCGACCGTGAACGGTGAGTACAAGAAGATATTTGGCTGGGAGACAGATGCTCACTCCAACGAGTACGTTGGATTTATAAGAGCCTTCCTCACTGAGCTGCTATCTCACCTCAAGGCAAGAGGAGATGACAAGCGTTGCCTCTTCCACGTTTCCGACGAGCCACATTCGGGTGATGAGGAAAACTACAAGGCATCTAAAAATGCGGTAGCAGACATCCTCAAGGACTATACGATAATGGACGCTCTGTCGAACATAGATTTCTACAATAGCGGTATAATCGCTCATCCTATCCCGTCGAACAGCAAAATAAAGCCTTTCCTCGAGGCAAAGGTCCCCGGCCTCTGGACCTACTACTGCGTAAGTCAGCCTCTCGAGGTATCCAACAGATACGATTCTATGCCCAACTGGAGAACGCGCTCGATGGGTATGCAGATGTACAAGTACAATATCGCAGGCTTCCTTCACTGGGGATACAACTTCTACAACAACCAGTATTCCGGTGATCCTATCAACCCCTTCTACGAGCAGGGCGCAGACTATGCCTTCCCCGGTGGGGACGCCTTCTCGGTCTACCCTGCTATGGACGGTACAGCACTTGAATCCCCCAGACTCATTGTGTTCTACGAAGGACTTCAGGATATAAAGGCAATGAAGCTGGCAGAAAAGCTCACCTCACACGAGGCAGTTGTTGAGGTTATCGAAAAAGCACTCGGCAAGGAGCTAACCTTTGAAACCTGTGCTAAAAGCTCAAAAACTATGCTCTGCATAAGAGAAGCGGTTAACGCGTTGATTAAAGCAAATCTTTGATTTTAACAACTTTGGTTTACATATTACAGTAAAAGTAGAGCGAGGATGATAGTTTCATCCTCGCTCTTTATATTTGCAATAATTTTAAATTCCGAGATATCCCTTAAGGACTAAGAGAGTGTTTTTCACTCCGTCCTTATGGCTTCTCTCATATCCGTGACTCGCGTACACTCCGGCACCGATAAGTCCGTGCCTGAGGTCGTAGCCTGCCGAGAGAGTGGCCTCAACGTCCGAGCCGTAGAAGGGGTAGACGTCTACCGCGTAGTCTGCGCTTTCCGCCTTTGCAGCCTCAATAAGTCTGCCGACGACGTCATAGTTATACGGTCCGTGAGAGTCCTTAGCGCAGATGGAAACCTGTCTTTCGGTACACTCAAGGCCCTGTCCGACACAGCCCATATCTACACTTATAGCCTCGGTAACACCGGCGGGAACCGAAGCTGCTCCGCCGTGTCCAACCTCCTCATATACTGTCACGTGAATATACGTCCTACGAGGCAGCTTTACACCGTTATCCTTGATGTATTTTGCAAATCCGAGAAGGATGCCTACAGAGAGCTTATCGTCAAGGAAGCGACTCTTTATGTATCCCGAGTCGGTCACTCTGGTCCTGGGGTCAAAGGCTACTATGTCTCCTACCTCTATGCCGAGGTTCTTAAGGTCATCGCGTGAGGTCGAGTCCTCATCAAGGACGATCTCTGTGGTCTCAAACGAGCGCTTGGTATCGGTGTACTGGCCGTTGACATGGACCGAAGGATTGATAAGCTGTAGTGTGCCCTCGTAGACGTTGCCGCTACGGGTGTAGACTCTGACGTTCTCGCATTCTGCGTTCTCAGCTCTCATACCTCCGAGGTTGGTGATACGAAGCCTGCCGTTAGCTTTAAGCTCTGCAACCATACCGCCAAGTGTATCAGCATGAGCCTCAAGAAGAAGTCCGCCAAGCTCGGAGTCCTCACCGCCGAGATCGACGAGCACACCTCCTTTTACGGTAACGCTTGACTCAAAGCCAAGAGCCTCAAACTCTTCCTTAACGTATCTTATGGCTCCCGCGGTAAAACCGGAGGGACTGTCTATAGCAAGAAGCTCACAGGTCTTCTCCACTGCGAAATCGGTATACTTGATCATTTCTTTATTCCTCTTAGCTCAACAACATCACGCGGTTCTCTGTTGATCCATTTTCCGTCGGTAAAATCGGGAATCATCTGAGGGGTTCCGCCGGTTGCGATAGACTGCTCGGAAAGAGCGGTTATTGCCATCCAGGAGGCTGCATCATATACGTCGATGGGCATTTCCTTGTTATTAAGGATACAGTCAACAAATACTCTAAACTCGAGAGTATCGATGCCGCCGTGACCGCTCTCAAGATCTGCGGGATTCATATCCTTCCAAAGTGAGGGGAGAAGCTCCTCCTCGTACTTTTCTGCGCTGTTAAGCGACTCTCTGATACCATCTACAGTATCCCAATACTCCCTCTCTCCGTCGAGGTAAATAGAGTTAGTGTCCTTAAGTGCAAAGCCCTTGGTTCCTCTGATACCGAACTCGCGGCTATAATAAGGACGGGGGAGCGTTGTATCAAGGCGGAGGAGAATGGTCTCGCCGCCTACACAGGTGATAATGGTATTGACGATGTCGCCCTGCTTGAATCTGCGGCCCGCGAGAGTGGGATCCTTCTCTACCAGCTCAGGGTTGTCCTTAACGTACTGCTCAAGACCGGCAGACAAGGATGCAACGGAAACGAGGGAGAGCATCCTGTTACCACGGTTGATATTAAGCAGCTTTGCGATAGGGCCAAGCTCGTGAGTCGGATAATTCTCACTGTTTCTGTTAGTATAATTTCTGAGTCTGTAGTGACGAATGATATTTCCGGATGAGATCTCGTTTCTGAGATCGTGAGCGTAAGTACCGTGACAATGAACGATCTTACCAAGCTTGCCGCTTCTTACAACCGCAGTAGCAAGGAGCTCGAACTTATCAAAGCAGCAGTTTTCCATAAACATAATGGGAGTCTTGGTCTCCTCATAGGTACGAACGAGTCTGTGAAGCTCCTCAATGCTGTATGCTCCTCCAACCTCGAGAGCGACTATTTTACCGAGCTTCATCGCCTCTATGGCAACCTCGATATGATACTCCCAAGAGCAAGCCACGTAAACCGCATCTACGTTATCCGAGGCAAGAACGTCATGATAATCAAGAGTTCCGAGAACCTTGTTACCGTATTTTTCCTCGCTCTCCTTAACGCCTTGATCTACTCTGTCCTGATAAAGGTCGCAAACTGCGGTAACCTCGATCTCATCTATGTGGTGAAGCGAATGTACGGTGACGTAAGATCCTCTCTGTCCGTAACCGACAACTGCCATTCTGATCTTGTTCATAACGATAACCTCCCTATATAAGGTAAAAATAATACAGGTTCAGTATATCATAGGACATTTTTATAGTCAATTATGAAGTTGTAAATCGCGCTATTTTACAAAAAGATCGTTCTATTTTACAAAAAATATTATTTGCACTTTTTTACTTGTCAAGAGAGAAAAAATATTGTATAATTGTAAGTGGGAAATATAATTTCCCAAATTTCAAGAAGGAGTGTGAAAAATGAAACTCAATTCAAAGCTTTTACTCACTATTATTGCGCTTATACTTGCTCTCTCGCTGTCGCTGTGCTCCTGCGACGTTATTCTGTCCGAGCTTGCCGGATCAAACGACCACATTCCTTCTGCTACGCTGGAATCAATCCCTGAGTTTGATGGAGAAACACCGTATGTAATAATCAACGACAATATCCCCTTCTTCACCGAGGAGGAAAAGGTTGATGAATCATATGAAAAGTACGGTGAGCTCGACGGGCTCGGTAGATGTACGGTATGTGTCGCATGTGTAGGTATTGATCTGATGCCTACAGAAGAAAGAGGATCAATAGGCTCTGTTAAGCCCTCGGGCTGGCAGACTGTCAAATACGACTTTGTGTCGGGAAAATACCTCTACAACCGCTGCCACCTCATCGGCTATCAGCTCACGGGCGAAAACGCGAACAAACAGAATCTTATCACCGGTACAAGATTCCTGAATATCGAAGGAATGCTTCCCTTCGAGGATATGATAGCCGATTACGTCAAGGAGACAGAAAATCACGTAATGTTCAGGGTTACACCAATATTTGAAGGTGATAATCTCGTTGCGAGCGGTGTGTTGATGGAGGCTATTTCGATTGAGGACAACGGTGAGGGTATCTGCTTCTGTGTATACGCTTACAACAGTCAGCCCGGTGTAGTAATCGACTACGCTAACGGTGACTCGCACCCGGAGGAATAAGATGAAGAAGCTAACAGTAGTTGCTACCGTTGACGATAGAATGGGTGTAGCCTTCAACAAGAGAAGGCAGTCAAGGGACGTAAAGCTTATCGAGGACCTGATCAGAAGTACAGACCGGACAATATGCGTAACGGAATATTCCGAGCCTCTCTTTGAAGGTCACATTGACAGAATCGTTGTAGCCAATGATCCTATGAGCGAATGTCCCGACGGGGGTGTATGTTTTATTGAGTTGACTCCCTTAGCAGGTAAGGCAGAAGAAATCTCAACTCTTATTCTCTACCGTTGGAACAAGGTCTATCCATCTGATAAAAAGCTTGGTATAGATATTGATGAGTGTGGTTTCAAGCTAACCGAAACAACCGAATTTACAGGAAAGTCTCACGATAAGATTACCAAAGAAGTATACGTTAAATAAGATATTTGTAAATAATAATAGTCATTAATCTAAAATAATACAATTAATAAAGCCTCGTTCGTTGGAACGAGGCTTTATTAATTAGACAACAAGCTAACATAGAACTATCGCTTTAATCTTTACCTAAAAGATATATAATAAAAAAGTGTTTAATCCTTGGTGCACCTTCAGGGATTCGAACCCGGGACCCACTGCATACCGCTTGCGGTATCTTGCGTTATTCGTCGTGTCCGACCGACGAATAGCAAATTCAGAGTCTATTTACGTAATACACCAAGCATTTCCTACTTTGAATATACATAACCTACAAAAACAAAAAAAGACCATCCAAGTCTTATGGTGCACCTTCAGGGATTCGAACCCGGGACCCACTGATTAAGAGTCAGTTGCTCTACCAACTGAGCTAAAGGTGCATATAAACTTGGATGGTTTGGCTCCCCCTGCTGGGCTCGAACCAGCGACAACCTGATTAACAGTCAGGTGCTCTACCGACTGAGCTAAGGAGGAATATACAGTGAACAAATGTTCACAGAAAACCGAATAAATGAAATCCGAAACGAAGAAGCTCAAAATGTGCTTACTTGAACTTAGGATGTTCAAGCCCTCGGTCAATTAGTATCAGTCAACTGAACACATTACTGTGCTTACATCTCTGACCTATCAAAC
>JAFTIN010000067.1 GCA_017456895.1 Clostridia bacterium | reverse complement strand
TTAAGATGATTTTGGTGCTTGGCTCTCGCAGCCAAGTACGACTTTGCAAGAGAGATAAGTGCCGAAAGCGCTGAAAATTCACGCTTTAGAGCTGGTTCGTATTATTTTCTCTTGCCTACACAAGCAAAAGGAGGATGATAGGATGTATGCAATAAAAGCAGTAGGACTTGTGAAAAAGTATAAAGACGTGATTGCGGTCAACGGAGTGGACCTCGACATACAGATGGGAGAGCTGTTTTCTCTTCTCGGTGTCAACGGCGCGGGAAAAACTACGACGATAAAGATGCTTTCATGCCTGATAAAGCCCAATTCAGGAGTAGCGACCGTGGGCGGCTACAGTGTGATCGACGAGCCGCAAAAGGTGAAGGAGCTGATAGGTGTGTCACCTCAGGAAACTGCGATTGCCCCAAATCTGTCGGTAAAAGAAAATCTTGAGCTTATCGCAGGAATACACGGCCTATCAAAAGAGAGGACCAATGCGAAGATCGCGGAGCTGACGGATCTATTTGATTTAGGCCGTGTTATGTCACGAAAGGCGGGCAAGCTATCCGGTGGCTGGCAAAGGCGAGTAAGCATTGCGATGGCTCTTATAAGCGAGCCGAAAATTCTGTTTTTAGATGAGCCTACGCTCGGTCTTGACGTTATCGCAAGACAGGATATGTGGCAAATAATACGATCCCTACGCGGAAGAGCAACGGTCATACTCACGACACACTACATGGAAGAAGCAGAGGTGCTGTCTGATCGAGTCGGTATTATGAAGGATGGGCATTTGCTCGCGATAGGCACTCCGCAAGAGCTCAAGGAAATGACGAAAACTGATAATTTTGAGAAAGCATTTATTCACGTGGTGAAAGGAGTGTCAAGATGAAAACGCTTACGTTTGCAAAAAGGTGTGCCAAGGAGATACTAAGAGATCCGATAAACCTCGCTTTCGGATTGGGTTTTCCTTTGGTTTTACTATTTCTTCTCAGCGCGATACAGTCGAGCATCCCTGTCAGTATGTTTGAAATTGACAGGCTCACTCCGGGAATTACTGTATTTGGTCTGTCGTTTATTACTTTATTCTCCGGAACGCTGGTAGCAAAGGATCGAGAAAGCGCGCTTTTACAAAGACTGTACACTACACCGCTTAGCGGAATCGATTTTATCCTCGGCTACATGCTTCCTCTGTTGCCAATAGCACTCGGACAGACTGTGATCTGTTATCTGTGCGCTATTCCGCTCGGACTTACGGTGAGTGTAAACGTACTACATGCGATCGTAGGGATAATACCCATGGCTGTATTCAATATTGCGCTCGGCCTTTTGTGCGGAAGCATTTTGGGAGCTAAGCAGGTGGGCGGAATATGCGGAGCTCTCTTGACAAATCTGTCCGCCTGGCTCTCCGGAATCTGGTTTGATATAGGTCTTGTTGGCGGTGTATTTCAAAAGGCGGCAGAGGTGCTTCCGTTTATACACGCGGTAGAGTTGGAAAAGGCATTATTTATGGGTGATTTTAAAACTGCAGGTGCACATATTCTCATTACCGTCGCGTATGCTGTCGTTGCAACGGGTATTGCTGTCGTCTGCTTTATCAGGCAGATGAAAAATCAATAATTTTCTTTTATTGGTATTGTGTTTTCCTTTAATAAGTGTTAAAATAGAGTATAGCAATCATATAACCGAGAGCAAATAACACTATAGGAGATTTTTATGGAAAACATCAGAATTCAGGACGACCTCTATACATACGTCAATCAGAAGACGCTTGACGAGCTCGTTATTCCCGATGACAAGCCTGTGGCAGGAGGCTTTACCGAGCTTGCAGACTCTGTAGAGAAGATAATGATGGGCGAGTTTGAGACCATGACAAAGGAGAAGTCCTTCCCGAACGAGCACCTCGAGAGAGCGTGCGAGCTCTACGCTATCGCTATGGACGCGGAAAGAAAGGCAAAGGACGGTATCGCTCCCGCACTCAAGAATCTGTCCGTGCTTGGCGAGATCAAGTCGGTTGAGGACGTAAGCCGTCTGTACAAGACTCTCTCACTCAAAGGTATCCCCACGCCTATCAACATCGGTGTTGAGACCGATATGAAGAATACAAAGCAGCGTCTCGTCTATATTCAGGGCGCCTCTGTCATCCTTCCCGACGCTTCCTACTACAAGCCCGGCATGGAGGCACAGAAGGAGCAGATCATCGGAATATGGGCAAACGTAGCAAAGGCTGTTATGGCAAAAACCGACCTCTCGAGTGAGGATCAGGAAAAGTACGTAAACGACGCCCTCGCCTTCGATGAGATAATCGCAGGACTCGCGAAGACTCAGGAGGAGTGGTCCAAGTACGTCGAGATGTACAATCCCATGGACACCGATAAGACCTGCGAGATGCTCTCTACTCTCGACTTTAAGCTCGTACTTAACGACCTCTTCGGCCACATTCCGACAACTATAGTTGTCACAGAGCCGAGATATTTCGGTGATTTCGCAAAAATACTCAACGCTGACACTGTTGAGCTCTACAAGCACTGGGCGTACGTAACCGGCCTTCTCTCCTCCTGTTCCTACCTCTCTGAGGAGCTGAGAGACATGGGCGGTATGTACCACAGAGCAATTATGGGCGTTGCAAAAATGCAGTCGATCGAGAAGTTCGCATACAATCTCGCGGCGAGCATGTACTCCGAGCCCGTGGGCATCTACTACGGTGAAAAGTACTTCGGCGAAGAGGCAAAGAAGGACATCACCGAGATAGTATATCAGATCATAGACACCTATAAGGAGAGGATCAAGACCAACGAGATCCTCGGTGAAGAGACGAGAGAAAAGGCAATACTCAAGCTCTCCAAGATGGGTGTCAAGATGGGTTATCCCGACAAGGTAAGACCTGTATACGAGAAGCTCGTCTTCAATAAAGAGGACTCCCTCTATGACATCGTGCTCTCCCTCAAGGCGATCAGAGAGCTTGAGCTCTACTCCAAGCTCGATAAGCCCACCGAGCCCGAGAACTGGGCTATGCCCGGCCATATGGTCAACGCGTGCTACGATCCCTTCGTAAACGATATCACCTTCCCTGCTGCTATCCTTCAGGCTCCCTTCTACTCTCTCAAGCAGTCAAGAAGTGAGAACCTCGGCGGTATCGGTGCGGTAATCGGACACGAGATCTCCCATGCATTCGACTCCAACGGCGCAAAGTGTGACGAAAACGGTAACATCAACGACTGGTGGACCGAGGATGACTTCAAGAGATTTGAAGGCAAGGTAAATCAGATGATCGAGCAGTTTGACGGTATCGAGCTGCCCTGGGGTAAGGTAAACGGCGCGTTCATCGTAAGCGAGAACATGGCCGACAACGGCGGTATGGGTGTAACCCTCGATATTATGTCGAGAACCGACGGCGCCTCCTACGAGGAGTACTTCCACAACTGGGCAAAGATATGGTGCCAGAAGTCTAGACCCGAGTACGCGCAGATGCTCCTTCAGGTAGACGTTCACGGACCTGCTATGCTCAGAGCTAATATTCCTCCGAGAAACTTCTCCGAGTGGTATACTGCCTTCGGTGTAACCGAGAGTGACAAGATGTATATCGCACCGGAAAAGCGTATCGTTATCTGGTAAGATCTAATGAATATAAAATAGGACACCCGAACGGTGTCCTATTTTTCTCTGCCCTATTGACACCCTGAAGAAAAGGTGATTTAATAAACAAAAAAATAACTGCCACCGGGTAGTAAATGCTAAGCATTTGTTATCGCATCGTTAGGTCTTAGAAGATGCGTATAACAGATGCTTATTTTTTTGGAGTTTCTATGATCAAAAAAGGATATTTCAGCAAGGGTGAGATCACGTTATGGAGCATTTCCGCGCTGTTAGGCAAGAGAAAATTACCTTATGCTCGTGACAACGCTTATCGGAGTGACGTCGCTGATCTACAACGCTAAGGGCAACCCCTTCGGGCAGTTGCTGATGATAGTTTTCAGAAAAGAGGCAGCAGGACGGTAAGTAATAGTATATTGCAAAAATTGCTCTCTTTACACTTCTTTACACTTTTTTACGCTTTTTGCTTGACAAATGTCGGAAAATAGTGTAAAATTGTGTCAAACGGAGGTAAGACAAATGCAAATAACTGACATAGTATCAATAACAGAGCTGTCAAAGCTGCTCGGAAAAAGCAGACCTACGGTCTATAAATACGTATCCGACTACGAGTCGGGTAACTACAAGGCGATACCCCACTCTGTGCGCTCGCTCTTTGACAAGATAATGTCGGGCGAGACGTCGAAGCGAGGTGTGTTTGAATACTGCGACCACTGGTTTGCAGGCAAGGTAAAAGAGGAAAAGGGCGACGGAAAGCCGACCACGGCAAAGGAGATCATAAGGCTGATCAAGGATAACGAGAGGCGCCTGGATCTCGGGAAGATAAAGAGTTACATAGAGGAGCTGTTAAAATGACTTTCGGAAAACGTAAAAGAGAAAGAATGAGACAAAACGTGATAGACAATCTCACACTCTGCCGACTCGAGGGCGATCTGTTGGCGGTTGAGGCGGCGATAAGAGATAACGCGCCCACCTCCCCGAACGAGGAGGGCGGAAGGCTCAAGAGATTTATAAACGGAGTAATTAACGACATAAACAACTCGGTAAGGAGGGGCAACGTTGAAAGGCTAAGCGTTGACAAGGAGAAGGCAAAAAGAGCTCTCGCGACCTTCAAGGCCTCACACTCCGAAAAGGAGTTGGCGCTCGCATCCGACACTGAAAAATTCAGGAAATACATAGACAAAAAGCTCTTCAAGAAGGACAAGGACGGCCTAAACAAGCTATCCTTTGCTCTCATCTTCGCGCTCGACGAAAGAAATCAAGAGTACCAGTGTCCCGAAGAGTCGCTCGAGGTGGTATCCGAGGTTCTCTTTGACGAACCGGGACGCCTTGGAAAATTATACTCCGACTACGTAAGGAACTACGAAAAGATACACGAGGAATGGCCCGAGGAAATGAAGGGGGGAAACGGAATAATAGGCGCTCTCGCTCTCGCTCTTCTGCCTATTTCCGTAACCGGCCTTATCACCCTAATAAGCTATATCCGTCACAAGAAGGCTACAAAGGACGCCTTTAAGACTATGTCACCCGCACAGACTAATGCAACCTTAGCCTTCTACCTAACCCTTATAGAAGAGATGAAGGACACAGATGAGAAGAAGCGAAAGGAAATGGTAGATGAGCTGCTCAAGAAGGTCGACGATATAAGAGCCGACGCTGAGTACAAAAGATACGTAGAGGGCGACAACATACCCGACTCCAAGAGAAAGATCAAGCTCTGCGACCTGACCTTAAACAGACTCAGTCAGATACTCGGTGTATAAATATAAAACCGCTATACGATGTGTATAGCGGTTTTTTATATATAATTATTTACTTTATGCGGTGATAATATCTCCGGTCTTGGGTTTTCTCACCTTAGGAGTGAGTCCTGTGATCTTGTAGTAGATTATAGTCACTATGGCTGAAAGAGCCCAGCCTGCAGGGAAGGCCATAGCTATAGGAAGAATGGTGTTGGAGATATAGTTTGATACGACGAACAGATAAGTCTGCCTGAAAGCAACGAAGGACGAGAGCATAATGATCATAGGTCCGGTGCTCTTTCCCACTCCGCGCAAGGCTCCCGAGTAGATCTGGTTTACACACCAGAACAGATAGAACGGAGTAAGCCAACGGAGGAAGAGTGTACCGTTTGCAATTATGTCGGGATTCTTGTTAAAGATACTGACGAAGGTGCCCGAGAACAGCATAACGGGTATTATGAGTATACCGGTTGAGATAAGCGACATAATGAGTGCCGTGTTGGCACCCTTCTCCGCCCTCTTGACCTGATTCTGTCCGATGTTCTGGCCTACGAAGGTCGTGGAAGCAAGGGCAAGGGACTGCATGGGAAGGAGTATGATCTGGTCGATCTTGGTATAGGCAGTCCATCCGCCCATAACCTCCTTGCCAAAGAAGTTGATGTAGCTCTGCACGAAGATATTGGAGAATGAGGTAATAGTCATCTGGAGTGCCGCAGGCAGACCGATAACGAGTATCTCCTTGAATATCGGAGTATGGAATCTCATCCCCTTGAAGCTTATTCTTACACAGGATTCGTTGCGGCAAAGAGAAATGACTGTCAATGTGGCCGAGAGTCCCTGAGCAATTATAGTAGCAATGGCAACTCCTGCAACACCCCATTTAAATACTATGACGAATACGAGGTCAAGCACAGTATTGGTCACGGCAGCAACAACGAGATATATGAAGGGACGGCGCGAGTCGCCGACCGCCCTCATTATCGCGGAGCCCATATTGTAGATCATAAGTCCACTGAGTCCCGAGAACCATATCGAAAGATAGGTCACAGCCTCTGCCCTGACGTCTTGAGGCATATCAAGTATCAGAAGAAATACGGGTATCAAGGCGAGGCCAAGGGCGGTAAATAACACACACAGAACGCCGGTCATGATGATCGAGGTGTTTACCGTGTCCTTCACCTTATCATAGTTCTTAGCACCGAAGAAGCGAGAGATAACGACTCCCGCGCCGCTGGTAAGACCTATAAAGAAGCCTATCATAAGATTCGTTACCGAGCCGAGCGTACCGACTGCGGAAAAAGCGGCGTCGCTCACAAACCGGCCGACAACCCACGTGTCGACCATATTATACATCATCTGAAAAAGATTACCGATCAAAAGAGGTATAGCAAAGGATATAAGGTGCTTAACTATACTTCCCTCAGTCATATCGACGTCGGTAGTCCTTCTTTTTGCTTTAGAAAACATTTATATTCACACTTTTCTCTGTTTTAGATAGTTTTTGCTGTTGTGATTATTTTATTAACTCGAAATAAAATGAAATAAAAATGTCCGAATTTGAGAAGTAATATTTACAAAAATCAGGCCTTTTCCTTTTCCACGATCTTTCTACCCATAATAACGCCCATCACGGACGCCATCATAAGGCCTCGGGTCCAGCCGGAGGAATCGCCAAGGCAATGCAAGCCCTTAACGCTGGTGGTAAGACTCTCGTCCATCTTTACCCTGTTGGAGTAGAACTTAAGCTCGGGGGAATAAAGGAGAGTCTCGTAGGAGGCAAATCCCGGAACGACCTTGTCCACGGCGATAATAAAGTTTATGATGTTCATCATCGCGCGATAAGGCATAGCCGCAGTAATGTCACCCGCTACAGCATCCGGTAGAGTAGGCTTTACGTTAGATTCGGAGAGTTCCTTCTGCCAGGTGCGCTTGCCATCGAGAATATCGCCGAAGCGCTGAACGAGTATATGTCCTGCGCCAAGCATATTTGTAAGCTCGCCAACCTTTCTCGCATACTCGATAGGCTGATTGAAGGGCTCGGAGAAGTTGTGGGATACGAGGATCGCAAGGTTGGTATTGTTGCTCTTCATATCCTTATATGAATGACCGTTTACAACGGCGAGATCGTTGTCGTAATTCTCCTGGCTGACAAATCCGCCGGGATTCTGACAGAAGGTACGTACCTTGTTCTTGAAGGGTGCGGGGTGTCCTATAAGCTTGGACTCATAGAGAACGTTATTGACCTTCTCCATAATCTCGTTTCTTACCTCAACTCTGACGCCAATATCAACAGTGCCGGGCTGGTGAGCGATGTTGTGCTCCTGACAACGTTTCTCGAGCCAATCTGCTCCGCGTCTGCCCGTAGCGACGACAACGGTGGAGGCAGAGATGGTCTTCTCCCCTTCCTTGTCCTTGATGATAACGCCTGTGCACACCTCGTGCTCGCTGATGACGAGATCAAGGCACTCGGTATTAAATACAATCTCAACGCCGTTCTTTATGAGGTGCTGCTCTATCGCATAGTAGATCTCCTGCGCCTTTTCGGTGCCAAGGTGTCTGATGGGGCAGTCAACGAGCTTGAGGCCCGCGGAGATCGCGTTGCGGCGTATCTCCTTCTTCTCATCGTTAAACTCAAGGCCCTCAACGTGGGGATCAGCACCGAACTCAAGATAGATACCGTCGGTATAATCGATCATAGATTTTGCATACTCCGCACCAATGAGACTCGGAAGATCGCCTCCTACCTCCTCGCAAAGTGAGAGCTTTCCATCAGAGAAAGCGCCCGCTCCGGAGAAGCCGGTAGTTATATTACAAGGCTTACAGTTGATACACTTGCCGAGCTTATGCTTAGGGCAGGTTCTCTTTTCGATGGCCTTTCCCTTTTCTATAATGAGTACGCTCTGCTTGGTTCCGCATCTGAGCATCTCTATCGCGGTAAATATGCCGGCAGGACCTGCGCCCACTATTATTACATCATACTGATTTTTCATTTTATTTCTCCTAACGTGGCCTTAGCCAATTATTATGTGATTTAGAAACCGAGTTCTTTTTTTGAAAAACGTTTCACCTTACGACAAGCTTTGTACTGCAGCGTAATCCAGCTCGTCATTACCCTCGCCGACGGATATTGCAGCGTATTCAATAAGCGATCCGTCATAGATCAGTCTCGAAAGAGCCGAGCAGCCCGAAAAGGCGTTCTCGAATATCTTATCGACCGAAAGAGGGAGTCTCACCGCGCCGAGCGAGGTGCACATACCAAACGCGCCGACTCCGATAGAATTGAGTCCGTCGGAGAACCTCGCATCTGTAAGCGCGGTGCATCCGTAAAAGGCGTAATCCGGTATCTCGGTAAGCCTTGGAGAAAAATCAACAGTATGCATAGAAACACAGTTCATAAAGGAGGAGTGGCCGATCGACTCGATTCCCTCTCCCATATCAAACTTGGTGATTCCGATACATTCCGCAAAGGCTCTCTCGCCTATCGTAGTTACCGTGTCGGGAAGTTGTATTTCAATCAGTTCCGGACAGACGTAAAATGCCTGATCGGATATTGTCTTAAGAGTCTTATTAAACTTTATCTCATTAAGAGATACGCAACCTGCAAATGCGCTCGGACCGATGACGGTAAGCGACTTTGGAAGCGTGATCTTCTCAAGCGACTCGCAGGAAATGAATGCGGCGCGACCGATCTCGGATACTGAGGACGCGAGCTCTATCTCCTCGAGAGATACGCAGTAAGAGAAGATACGCGAGGGGATGCTGTGCAGAAGGCCGCGAAGATCCGCCTTCTCAATAAGCGCGCAGTATTCAAACGCGCTCGGACCTATAGACTCTACGTTGGAAAGCTCTATCTCTTTAAGAGATGAACAGCCGAAGAAGGCGTGAGAGCCAATAGTCTTAAGTGCTGAGGTGACCTTGATCTGCTCAAGCTTGCTAACTCCGTAAAAGGCAGAGTTGCCAATTATCTCAAGGCTTCCCTTGATGTCAATACTCGTAAGCTCTGTACATTTCTCAAACGCCGAGTTACCTATTTCTTTAACGCTGCGCGGAAGCGTAACGGAAACAAGAGATGTACACGCGGCAAACGTATCGGCGCTGATCCGTGTGGGCTTGCCGTCGAATACCACGTCGGTGAGCGCGGTGCACGCCATACACAGACCGTAGGGAGTCGCCCCATTACCTGTTAAAGTAACCTTTGTAAGTGCCTCACACGAGAAGAGAATATAATCTCCTATCTCTGCCTCGGGAACGGTAAACTCGGTAAGTCCGGATTCACTGAATGCATACTTTCCTATCCTATCAACGGACGAAGGGACGGATATATTCGTTAAAGCCTTGGTTCTCGAGAACGCATAGTCGCCTATGCTCTTCACACTCTCCGGTATAGTGACGGTAGTAAGGCTTATGCACTCGAAGAACATACTGTGGCCGATCTCGGTAAGAGACGCCGGTAAGGTTATTTCCACAAGAGAACTATCACCTGCAAAAAGCATATCGCCGACCGTCTTAAGGCCCGAGGGAAGGGATATCGATGTGAGTCTGGCTGCCTCTCCGAAAGCGGAATAACCAAGATGAGTAACAGCGCTCTTTGACATATCGACCTTTTCAAGCCCTATAGCGTGGTAGAAGGCGTAATCGGAGATCTGCAATACGGACGCGGGAACAGTCACCTCGACAACGTCGGAGGTATATGAGAAGGCGGAGGAGATCGCTTTCGTTCCCTCGGGAACGGTTACCGAGACGCCGAGTATCTCATTGACGGTATATCCGCCCTTATCGACAAGGCGCTCAACGACCTCTACTCCCTCCCCTGCCTTGAAGTTTCCGGTGGAGTCGTAATAAGGCTTAAAGGAGATGAGTATACCGTCTCCGACTATAGTAAATCCGGAAGGAAGATTCTTTTTGAACGCGGTATTGTAAAACGCCTCACCGCCAATGTGAGAAAGGGAGGCGGGAAAATCGCAGCTGATACCGTCCTGCGTGGTGGGAAGTATGATAGCTGAGAGATTATCACAGAGATTAAAAGCGAAGTTGCCTATGCTCTCAAGAGTGTCCGAGAGGATCACCCTCTCAAGCGAGAGGCAGTTGTTGAAGGCGTAGTCATCAACGCTCCTTATTCCATCGGAAAGAGTATATGAGGTAAGAGAAGATTTCGGGGGCATATACATAAGCCTCATATCAGTGAGGTCTATGAGCGCACCCGAGGAAGTCGAATAACGTGTATTTCCCTCTCCTACGGTAATATCAGCCATTTCCGAAGCTCCGAGAAGCACCTGCTCTCCAATATGCTCTACCGATGCATCAACAGAAAGCGAGGTGAGTCGGGTGCAACCGTCAAAGGCGTGATCGCCTATCATCTTCACTCCCTTAAGGGAAATATTCTCAAGGCTGGTCGCGCCCGCAAAGGCGTACGCGCCAACGGAGTTTATGTTCGAGGCGCAGTCAAAGGATGTGATCCCAGCGCAATTAAAGAAGACGTAATCGGAAAGCGAGGTAACTGCCGGAGGCACAAAGAGCGACTCGATAGACGAGCACTCGGCAAATGCAGCCTTACCAATGGACGAGACGCTGACCGGCAGCTCCGCACTCTTGAGCGAAACACACATATAAAAGGCGTAGTCGTCTATCTCACGAAGCACGGTATTCCAGATTACGGTCTCAAGTGAGGTGCAGGAATGAAAGGCGCTGTCACCGATAGACGTCACGAAGGTTCCGAGCTTAAGAGTCTTCATCTTGTTACCGAGAAAGGCTCCGTCGCCTATCGAAGTAACCGAGCGGCTGTCTATCGCGGTAGGGACTATAACGTCCGTGTCAGAGCCCGAGTACGAGACTATCTCGAGTCTGCCGTCGTCCTTGATAACGTAGCCGAAATCTTCATAATAGAAGATCTCGCGCTCTTTGTCGGTACCCCTTAGGATAAGAACAACGGCAAGAACAATGGCGGCAACCAGTAAGACTGCCGCTGATATTACTATAATGAGCTGTTTTTTTGTCAACTTCATAACTTTTAAACCTATTAAATATTTTTATCTAACCAATTTATTATACAACACGCGAAAGTGAAAGTCAATCCGATAGGGGTGGTTTTTACTATATTTACAAATAATTTCGGGAAAAGAAACAATATTTTTCTCCCATCGAGGCGTTTTACCGCATAGAAAGTGCCAAGAGGGGTAAAATAATCCCATAACAACAAAAAGGAGGAAGACCGAAAGGTCAAAAAGGATTATGAAGAAATTAATTGCACTGTGGCTTGCGATCGCCGCTTGTGTATCCGCGGTCGGATTTAGCGGCTATGCTCTCTTCGGCTCGGGATACCGGATCGTCGCATCAGACGTCAAGCTGATAAAAACCGGTCTGTATGGCAAAAAGCTCACCTTCTCCGACTCGGATTTCAAGAGCGCATACGCGATCACGGACTTTGACTACGTGACGGTGGATTCTATACCGCCGTCAAATGAGGGCACTCTGCTACTCTCGGGAAGAAGAGTCAAGGAAGGACAAAAGATAAAGAGAAAGAACGTGGCGGCAATGGTCTTTGTGCCTGCCTCGACCTCAGTGGGCGCCTCCGGCTTCAACTTCACCCTGACCTACGGAGGAACGAATACCGCAGGCATATGCGAGATGAAATTCATCGACAGGATAAACTACGCGCCAAAGGTACCCGAGGAAAAGGAGTCGTCTCTAACCTTAACAACTCAGGCAGAGATCTCTGTTTTCGGCCATCTTGAAGGCTCTGACCCTGAGGGTGACAAACTGGAATATATCATCGCGCGTTATCCAAAGAACGGCTCGCTCTATATTACCGACAAGGAGATAGGCGCGTATAAATATACTCCAACAGACTCGTTCACCGGCTATGATTCCTTCACCTACGTGCTCCGTGATGAGTACGGCAACTACTCCGAGCCAAGGGAGGTTGGTATACGAATAGTTGAAAGGATGAGCTCAGAGGTGTACGCCGATATGAAAAACAGAAGCGAATACAACGCCGCCGTAGCGATGAGCGCTCTCGGAATAATGAGCGGTAAGACACTCGGCGACGACAAATACTTTATGCCCGACGAGACGGTAAGCAAGGCAGAATTCGTGGCTATGGCTATGAAGGCCTCGGGCATGAGAGCTGACTCCTCACTGACGAAGACCTTCTTTGACGATAACACGGAAATACCCGCTTCTCTGGTATCCTACGTCGCAACGGCACAGAGGCTCGGAATTGTGGACGGGGATTACACCGACGCAGGGCTGATCTTCGAGCCAAACAGAGGAATAACAAAAAATGAAGCCGCAAAGATAATCACGGGAATTCTCGGTCTTAGAACAAGTGAGGAGGATGGCACCTACCTCGAAAACGCGACGGTCAGTGTTTCTGCACGGGCAAGCGTGTACGCTATGTTCACACTCGGGATTTTCGACGGAAATATAGACGACTTTACCGGCACGGATATAGTAACCAGAGCCGAGGCGGCGGAATACCTCTACAGGATGTAAAAAAAGCAGAGCGATCAGGCGGTCGCTCTGCTTTTCGATTTATTGATTCTTGATCAGACGGGCAACCTGCCTTGCAATCTCCCGAGGCAGGTCTGAAGGAATCACGCCAAGCTTGGAGTACTCCGCGGAAAGTCTGTCAGCCGCAAGGCCGTGAACATAGACCGCAAGAGCGGAGGCCTCCAAAGGCGAAGCTCCGGAAGCTATAAGCGAAGCAAGAAAGCCCGCGAGAACGTCACCGCTACCGGCTTTGGCAAGAGCGGAAGATCCCGTGGAGTTGATAAATGTCGTTTTACCGTCCGTAACGATCGTGCCTGCGCCCTTGAGGACGAGTATACAGTTATTTTCACCTGCAAAGCTTCTCGCCACGTTAAGTCTGTTTGCCTGTATCAATTCGGTTGGTATACCGGATATACGCGAAAGCTCAAGTGGGTGAGGAGTGAGAATAACCCTTCTCTTTGAATGGCGGATAAGCGCTCTGCCCTCGTCGGGATGATCCGACAGGACGTTTATCGCATCCGCATCGAGGATAAGGGGGGCGCCCTCGGTGGTCAAAAGACGATAAACAAGCGAATAAAGACCGGCGCTCCTTGACGAGCCGGAGCCAACAAGAATGGCGGTGTGACTATCGGAAAGGGTCAAGATCCGCTCGAGCTCGCAAGGGGAGATATCGGTAATTGAAAGAGGCTTATAGATAGCCTCCGGAAGCTTTAAAATCAGAGAATCGCAAAGAGGCTTTTCACCAAGGTACGTAACGTAACCCGCGCCTGCACGCAAAGCGGCCTCAAGAGAAAGATGGGCGGCGCCGGGATACATAGACGATCCTGTGATCAGAAGCAGCTTGCCAAATGATCCCTTGCTCGAGTTCTCGCATCTTACAGGAACGAGCGATGAGGCAAGCTCATAGTCTGTATAGTGATCCGAGAGGCTAAAATTTGATATAATTGCTGTATTATGTAAACCAATATTGTCATATTTGATATTTCCGACGTATTCACGGGCGGGATAGGATACGAGACCGTGCTTGATAAATCCGAGTACAACGGTGACGTCGGCGTGGTACTGAACATCTCCTATAAGGCTGCCGTCATAGGCACTTATGCCGAGCGGAACGTCTATTGCAAGCTTTGGAGTATCCGTCAAAGAGTTAAATAATCCGATCAGCTTGGTTGCAATTTCGGGCAGTTCTCCAATAAAACCGGTACCGAAAACCGCATCGATAATAAGATCGCATTCGTCCGTACACTCTTTCAAAAGGTCATCGGATAAAAGGGGTATAATCTTGCCGCCCGACGAAGTGAAAAGATCGAGAAAATGTTTCCCCTCCGGGCTGCGTTGTCCCGATGAAAAAACGTCGTATACTGTGACGTCATAATCATTCATCAATAGACAAGCTGCGCCGTAGCCGTCGCCTCCGTTGTTTCCCTTACCTGCAAATATATGTATCCTTCCATTCTTATTCACAAGCTCTCGGGCAGCACGCGCTACAGCCTCCCCGGCGCGGCTCATAAGAGTTACGGCCGGTATCCCGAGTGACTCGGTGGCAAAGCTGTCTATACGGCTGATCAAGGACGGAGATGCAAGAAGCATAATTTGTCCTCCCTTCTAATATTCTTAGGCAAGAGAGAATAATACGAACCAGCTCTAAAGCGTGAATTTTCAGCGCTTTCGGCACTTATCTCTCTTGCAAAGTCGTACTTGGCTGCGAGAGCCAAGCACCAAAATCATCTTAAAATTCAGGCATTAGAGTTCTAC
>JAFTIN010000066.1 GCA_017456895.1 Clostridia bacterium | reverse complement strand
TCAACGTAATAGGTAATAGACTTGACCTCTTCGGTATCCTCGTCCTTTTCCTCATAGTACGAGGTGAATATCTCTGCAGCAAACTTAAACGTAGGCTTGGTAGCGTCAAAATCACCGCTCCACGCTCGGGTCGCCGCAAAGCTGCCTTCTCCGTTGCTGTAAAAGGCGTTGTAGAGAGTATCGCTAACCTTTAAGTAGCCGTAAGGAACGTCGGTGTAGGTTCTGATCTCCTGACCGTCGCTGCTATATTTGACGTTGAAGGGATCGAAATAGCATATATTCTCCGTAACTGTCTCGGTGAAGCCTGATACCACGTAACCGTTAGAGAGGTAGGACGCGGTGGTTTCAACGAAATCAAGAGTGTAGTTTGTCTGATTTTGCATATTGACAATCGCCTCTTTAAGAGGATCGTGATTGCCGTCCGGATCTGTGGGATACTTTGAAATGGTAGGAACGTCTACGGTCTCGCCAAAGTTGACCGCTACCGTAAGCTCCTGTACTGCGCGATATCCGCTGGCAATTCCGTAGTCACTCGCGGACAATGCACGGATACCCATGATTTCCCCTTCTTCAATGATAAGAGAGAGACCAACTGCCTCAAAGTCATAGGGGTTAGCGGCGGAAACCATTCTTTGAGGAAGGTCCTTATCCGCTCCTACGTACTCGTAGCACCATTTTTCCTCGTTAAATTCAAAATCTGCTACGGTAAGGCCCTTGAAGTTGTTGTAAAGTCCGCTGTCAACCCAGGAGACCTTACTTCCGTTTTCATCGAGCATGGGCGCGTATTCTTCTTCGTTTTCAAAGCTGACGCCGACCTGCGAAGCGATACCGCCGTCATTCTTGAAATAAAGCCGAGATACGATGCCGAGGTCTAAATTATCATATTCCGCATACCAATGCTCTCCGTCAAGAGAGGTCTTAACGGTTGTGGATGAGGACATATAGAACTTTTCCATAACACCGATGGTATAAAGAGAAATATTAACGAAGCCCTCAAAGCCGAGCTTAGTCTGATTTGCGAGGAGGTCTATCATCTCCTGTGTAAGCTCAGGAGGAGTAAGCACGGTGATAATCTTTGAGCCATAGCAGGATTCATCTGCAAGGCTGATAGCGCGTACCTCAACGATGCCGCCCTGCTCAAGAGACTTGGCAGTGATCTTACCGGATATAGCGTCGATGTCTACAAGCTCTCCACCCTCGACTACCGTCCACATTACGGTCTGATCCTCAGTACCCGTGACGGTAGCGGAAAGGGTGATGGGTGTGCCGTAGCGCACCTCGGATTTGCCGCTGATAGCCACGGCGATCTTGGGCGTGGTATCAACGGGCGGTGTGTAGGGTACGCGATAGGTTCCCTGCCTTGACGAAGGGGAGCTTATATACCCCTCTGCGTTTGCAACGACCGAATAATTGAAATCCACGTCAAGAGAGGTTACCTGATAGGAGTTTGTCGCTGTGGAATAGGTCTTTTCACCGATAGTAACGGTGTAGCTTTCCGCATTCTCGACTGCATTCCATGTAAGCAATCCGGTGTCGGAGAGGACTACGTTTTCGGGAGCCGAAAGAGTCTTTTCTTCCTCAGTACAGGAAGAAAGGCAGATGAGCAAAAGCATGCATAAAAGGATTATTCCTATTCGTTTTTTCATTCTTCGTCATCTCCTTTCTCTGAATTTTCCAAAGCTTCAGACTCTTCTTTTTCCTCGGGTCCATCCTGAAGAACTGGCTCGTTCTGAGCTTCGTTTTCTTCTTGAAGCACCGATTCGTCTTTAGCTACAGAATCTTCTGCTTCGTTTTGTTCCGGCTTTTCAGCCTTTTTAGACTTATTTTTTCGTTTTATAATAACGTAAGCAACAGCTGCAACAGCCGCAATCGCCATCACGGATACGAGAACGATAAGTACAGTCGTCAAAGGTGATGCGGGCTTATCGGGCTCGGGGTCGGGTGTGGGATCGTCGGGAACGATCACGTCGGGCACGTCTGCCTCGTAAGCGGGAAGAAGCGCTGTGTATCTGCTAAGATCGAGAATAACCTTTTCCGCAGGCTTGAGAAGCGCGAGTGAAGCCTTTATAGCATCCATAGTTGCCTTGTCGGCAGAGGTGTACGTATCGGGCAATGCCAATATGTCCGCCTGCAGCTTCTGAAGCGCGGGAGAAGCACTCTGGAGCTTGATGCTGTTAAGCTCTGCTTTAGCTTTCTTGACAGCATCCGACATTTCCTGCCAGCGCTCCTCGGTATAACCGAAGTTGGTGTAATCCTGCTTCATTGCGTTAAGCGCTGCCACAGCGGAATTGATAAGAGTCTCGTGCTTAACGGTGATCTCGTCAATACCCTCGATCTCGGTAGCATAGTCGATAAAGCTTGACGTTGTTTTATCCATAGCAACGTATTCGCTATGCTCTGCGTCCTCTACCTTACCGAAGCAAACGAGGTAAATAATACCGTCATAGCCTTCGGTGTCCATGTTAGAGGGCAATACCATTTTAATAGGCTCTTTCTTACCTGCCAGATCAATGAAGGTGTAGTAGCAAAGCTCAAGTTCAAATACATCGTAATAATTTTGAAGAATGCTGAAGCCGGGATCGTCCTCCTCGAGCTTAGCGTTCGGAATATAAGAGCTTTCAAGTGCGGGGGCGGTAAATGAACGGAATTCCACACATTCAAGCGCATCGTAGCCGTAGAATGCGTAATTTCCAATGAGCTTAAGAGACTCGGGCAATATGAGCTTGGTAATGCTCTTATTCTGGTTACCCGAATATTGGTCAATGCGGGCAGTTCCCTCAAGTACCTCGAGTGTCTGTACGTTCTTACCGCCGGGTACTGCAGTGAGCTGCAGCTTGCCCGAAGGCAATACGGTATAAAGAACACCGTCACAAAGACTTGCGTAATCGTTTATCTTACCGTCCTTTGCGGGAGTACCGTCCAAATCGTAGTAGAAATCGGCAAGGCTCTCACAGCCCCAGAATGCTCTGTCGCCGATATAGCTTAACTTATTCGAGAAGGTAAAGGATGCAAGATCAGTGTTATCCTGGAAGGCGCAAACACCTATTTTTTCAAGCTTAGGTGCAGTTACCTCCTTAAGATTTGTGCCGCTGAAGGCGTGATCCGCAACCTCAACAAGCTCGGTAGTGCTTCCTATGCTTTCAAGGAAGCTGCAGCCTGTGAATGCACCAAAACCGATGAATTCCGCACTGCTAAGATCTACCTCATCTAAGAACACACATTCGTAGAATGCTAATTCATCGATCTCGCGAACCGAGGAAAGATTAATGATCTCAAGACTTTTACATCCGGCAAACGCATATTTGCCGATACGTGTCATGGCCTCGGGTAAAACAACCTCTGTAAGATTCTCGCAATAAGCAAAGAGATAATTCCAATATTTTTCTGCCACTTCCTCATCTGTTTTACCCTCCATAGATGGGGGAGTCAAGCCGTTGCCCTCAAAGACAACGAGTTCAACACCCGAGCAACCGATGAAGGCGCCGTCGCCGAGGTATGTAAGTGTCTCGGGAAGAACAAGTGCTTCTCTTCCCTCAGAATCCGTGCCTGTACCGCCGAAGATGGGTGCTTGACCGTACTGCTCGTACTGGCTGAATGCGCCCTCTCCGATCTCCTCTACAACGGGGAAACGAACGTAGAACAGCGAAGAACAATCTGCGAATGCGTAGGCACCGATCTTAACTGCGCTCTGCATATCCGCCTTTCTAAGTGAGGTACATTCAAAGAACAGCTGATCGGGAACGATCTTTACTGTGGAAAGGTCGATGGTCTCAAGAGCTGTATCGTAAGCAAAGCAGCTATCGCCAAAGCTAACACCGCCCTCAGCGGGCATGATCACCTCGGTGAGGCTGAGGCATCTCTGGAATGCGCCCATACCGAATTGGCTGAGCTTACCGATAGTCACCCTTTCAAGAGCGGATGCGAAGAACGCTCCCTCTCCGTAGGTTGCTCCGTCGGCAAGTGTGATCTCGGTAAGACCGGAATTTGAGAATGCGTAATCACCGACGGTCTTAACCTTTTCAAGATTGACCGAGGTGAGCTTTTCTGTGTAACGGAAGGCACTGTTGCCGATAGAGGCAATTTCTTCCTCGGGGAAGGTGACGCTCTCGAGAGTCTCGCAATTAGCAAAAGCATAATCGCTGATCACAGTTTTAGGATTGGTGAATATAAGATGAAGGACGTTAATACCGCAAAAAGCACCATTGCCTACAACATCGGCACTAATCGTGTAGCTCTCGCCGAAGTCGGCACCTGTTGCGGCAAGATAGATGGTCTTGCCACCCTTTGATGTCAGTAGCTTTCCGTCAGCAGATACCGCATAGTAAGGATTATCCGCGTGCACGGTAAAAGTGGTGATTGCGGTGGATTGGAAGGCTGCACCGTTCATATTCTTGATAAAGGTGTTTTCACCGAATACAAGTGTGCTTAAGCCTTCACATTCAAAGAAGCAGTAGTTCTCGAGCGTAAGCTCGGAATTGGGTAAGGTGAGTGTAGCCAACTCGGGACAGTCATAGAATGCCTGCTCGCCTATGATATCCACACTGCCCTCAAAAACTACGGTAGTAAGCTTTTCGTTTTCGCAAAATGCTCCATAGCCGATCTTCCAAATATTATTCTTCAGGGTTACGGATATGAGCTCGCTACATTCCGCAAAGCAATACTCGGGAATTTCGAGTGTTTCGTAAAGCACGACGTGCTTTACACCCGATTTTGCGAACATTGCATAAGAGAGTTTGGTCTTTTCGCCGAATACAACACTCTCAAGAGCAGTACAACCCTTAAATGCTTCACTGCCTGTGTTGCGAAGCGTGGTAAGATTAATAGAAGTAATGCTCGTGCAGTCCTCAAACGCTCTTACGCCTATCGCGTATGTCTTACGAAGATCCTTTTTGGGGTCGAGAGTAAGCTTTGTACAGCCTGAGAATGCGCGTGCGCCGATAGCCTCTACATTGGAAAGGTCAATTTCTTCGAGCTTGGCGTCACCGTAAAAGGCATACTCGCGTATAAAACGAACCGAAGAAGGAACTGTTACCTTTTTAAGTCCTACGCAGTTGTAGAATGCGTATTTTTGAATTTCTTGCACGCTGTCGGGAATAACTACCGAAGTAACGGTAGTATTGGTTGAGGGAATCTTGTTTGCATCATAGTCCTCCTCGCTTACCTCCACGGTATTATCCGTGTCGTACAGACAGAATGCGAATGCTCCAATGTAGAGAATTCCCTCGTCGTCGGGAATGATTACCTCACCGCCAAGACCTTTGTATGCAACCAGAGTTCGATTTTCGATAATGAACTCACTGTTGACGGTTATCTTAACACTGGCACGTAAGGAAGATCCTTCAAGCCTTGCCTGAATCGTGGTAGTTCCTTTTTTCAAGGCTGTAACCACACCCTCCTCGTCAACGATCGCAACGTTCTCATTGGTGGATGTGAACGTAACGGGATATTTATCTGCTACGTACCAAGGGTCAAGGTCGTAGAACAACTGAATTTTTTCACCTGGATAGAAGCTGATCTCCCCCCCCTCAACAGCCGAGAGGTAGTGTCTGTCGCCTGTTTCACCGATCTTACTCGTCTGAGCGGCGCGGGAATAGGCGAAGATCGTATCAAAATAGCTAAAGCGAATGGACTCAACGTATTCGTCCTCAACATTGTCAACCGATTTCCTTTGGGTTGCAAGCTGCTTGCTCTTTTCTTGATTATCGGTCGGTCGGGGTTTGACGTTGATAAGCAGATTTGCCTGCTTTCCGTCAAGCTGCTCTGTAACGGTAATTGTCGTTCTACCCGCCTTGACACCTAAGATCTCTCCGTCCTTGACGGCGGATACCTTCTCGTTGGAAGATTCCCAATTGAGATAGCGGAGATAATCCTTGAAGGCATCAACCGACGTATCCGACGTATAGAGATACTGCGTGAGATCCACAACCTCGCCCTCGTAGAGCGTGAGAATGGAAAGATCCGTGCCGTCCTCTGTGCCGTCCTTGGTAAACTTAAAGTCACCTTTCGTGCCGGGAAGCTGACAAATGTAGATGTTGGAGTTTAGTGCATAGTCGTCAATGGAGAAGGAGATTGCGGATGTGATAAGCTCATCCATATAAAGGTCTTCAAGGTAATCGGTGATCTCTATGCGTACCACGTTATCTTGCCCTTTTTGGCTATACACGGGAATGGGAGTTTCGCTTAAGAAAGCGTATGTCTGCGATGATGTAAAGGTTATGGGAGTGATAGACTGCACGTAATGATTATCGTAGATCGTCATTGTAAGATAATAGCGATCCTTTTTCAGTGTCTTATCATATTCCTTTTCGTACTTTACATCCTTCAAGATGGGGGCTTCGTTATCGAGGCAGAAGTCAAACGTGAAGTGGTTGCGGATATTGCTTGACACACCTCCATCACCATAATCGAGCGTTCCTTCCATCAAGAAGGTGTACTCACGGTTGTTGACGAGGCCGAGCTGTTGGGATTTTACATTGAGGAACTCGTAATTGGGGAAAGGAGCGTTTACAAAATACGCCTTATTGGCATTTGTAACCTCCTTACGGTAAACCTCTTCCCCTGTGACCTTATCCACTATGGTGTAGGTCATCGTTTTTGCATTTCTTAAAAGACCTGCGTAGACCGCGGAGAGTCCATCGATGGTGCCGAGGGTATCCGATATGGCAATATGCTGCTCTGTGGCAGGTATTGCATCATACATATTCGTATCCACATCGTAGAGATAGGTTCCGAGAGGAATGATGTAGTTGTAGTAATAAGAGCCGTAGGGGGTCGTAGCGTAGTAATCCGCCTTCAGCTTGTCCTCTTCGTCGATAGCGGCATTGTGCGCCTCGGACTCAACCTCGTAGTAGGTCTTGTCAAACATAGGAGCCTGTGTCCAATCGCCGAAGAATGCGAGGAATGGAATATTGAGGTCTATTTTCGTCTCTTTGGAAGCGGTAAGCTTTACAAATCCCTCAACGAACATACCGTTCGGGAAAAGCTTATCTATCATCTGCTTATCCGCATCCGACATTGTGTAGGTTGCGGTAATCTCGACAGTAGAATTGCCGGGTACGTTAAGCGTGCTGCCGGAAATAACAGATCCGCCTACCGAAAATACGGTTTTGCCTCCAAGTATCTGAGCCTTTTCTGCCACGTAGTCGCTGTCTGACTTTGATACGGTCTCGGTCATTGCGATAAGCGACAGATCGTAGGAGAGTGTGTCCTCGGAAAGATTGACTACCGAGAAGGTCATTTCATATACACCGCGTTTTTCCTTATCGTCGCCAAGCTCGAGCTTGGTGCGGTCAATTTCATCTACGGTCAGGTAAGCCTTTGTGTTAACAACATTTGAAAGGCTTGCGAGGCCTGCACCCTGCTTTCTCGGCGAATAGGGGTTAGCCTGTTGATCGACGATAATGGTTGCGGTAGACATCAGCATCTGATTGGCCATAACAGAGATCTGCTGATAGTTGTATGAGGGATATTTTTCCTTCAGATACTGACGGATAAGCACCACGATACCGCAAAGGTTAGGGGTAGCCATAGAGGTACCGCTCAGCTCGTCGTATCCGCCACCGGGCACGGAGGAGAGAATATTGCCGCCGTGAGCGGTGATCTCGGGTTTGAGCTTAAGGTCTGCTGTCGGACCCCAGCTGGAGAAATCCGACATAAACGGACCTGCTTGATTATGATATGTAAGTGTGATAGTGCCTCTGGGTGTCTGTGAGAGTACCGAGCCGTCTTCCTTGGAAATGGAGATGGTGGGAATGTGATCGGACTTACCCATCGACATAAGTATATCACCCTCTACGTTGTTGTAGATGATACAAGCCGCCGCACCTGCAAGCTTTGCCTGAAGTGCCTTGTCCTCAAATGTATTCTCACCTCGGCGAACGAGAGCGATCTTGCCCTTCAGTTCATCCTTGGAGAACGCAGCGTAATTTGCCTTCATACCAACACCGGGGATCGTGACGTATTCAAAGGTCTTGGATAATGTCTGACCCTCGCCCGTTCCGATATTAAGCTCATCGAAGAAATCGTTGGGATCGCCCGCAATGTTATTGGATTCGGTAAAGAATATGATCTGCTTATCGTTGGCAACGATGTACTTGCTCTTCGTACCGCTGATAGAAGCAACCGAGAGCGCACCGGGATACGTGGAGGGAGAGCCAACCGTAGCAGAGTCGGGATTGGTGACCTTATTGGTGTTACCACCCTCTCCGCCGTAAGCAGAACTGTAGCTATTGCTGGCAGCGCAGATAAGGCTGATACCGCTTTCATTGATCTTGTCGTACACGGCATTGATAGCATCGCCATCCGCCTCTCTCGAGAAGCCGCAGGATGAGCCGAGCGACATATTGATGGCGTCTACGCCAAGCAATACCGCATCCTCAAGTGCAGCTAAGATATCCTCGGTCTTGCCGCCGTCGTCGAGATCGGGGAATACCTTCATAAGCACAAGCTGTGTATCAACTGCAATACCCGTGATGGTATCATCCATACCGCCAATAATACCCGCTACGTGAGTTCCATGCTCGGAATCGTAAGGATTTACGTTTTTGTCCTTATCGGCGTAGTCAAAGACAAAGGGGATCTTGTCACTGTAATACACGTCCATAAGTTCAAGCGATCTATCAAGTTTAATGGCAGTTGTGTTTGCCAAAACCGACGAAACGGTCTTTTGTGTTATCAAAAGCTCGCCCTCGGGTTGGTTTTGGAACACAGTATGCTCACAGTCAAAGCCCGAGTCCAATACCGCCACAGCCGTATGCTTACCCGTGAATCTCTCACCGGTGGAGGATACGGCAGAGGAAGAATTGAATATTCCCGTCGGATATACGTCAACAGGGTTTACGATGCCGGATGCATCGGTGCCCTCGATGGCAGTCGGACGATTGAATGTATCCGACAAAATGGTCTGATACACGTTGCTCTTTTCGGAGATCTTTTTCAGATTGCCATAGGTGGTGTTTACAGCCACACCGTTCATAATGGTAGAATAGCTATATGCAACGCCTGAAATGAGTCCTTCGGCGTTAAGCTCGTCGATCAGGCTGCTTTGTTCAGCCAAAATCGATTCCTCAGCTGCCTTGCCCTCAACCGAGTGGACATAATCGGACACACTGCCGACAGCGCTCGTGCTCATATAACTGTCGATAAGCGAAGCTCCGGGAAGCGTTATGATAGCCACGATCGGGTCGCTGTCCGCATAGCCACCGTTGGTGATCAGATACTCTGCCTTAATGCGCGAGAGCAACTGATCCTGTGTAAGCTTTGCGTTGCTTTTGAGGATCTGTAACGTTTGTACACCTTCATCGGCTGTATCGGTTGTGGGCGTATTTTGGGCATTGCCCGTCGATGTAGCCAATTTTGATATGTCACATGACATCAGTAGCATAGAACACAGTATTGCTACTATCAAAATCATGGATATTAGTCTCTTTGACATAATTGGAAAACTCCTTGGTTAATTGACTTTGGAATAGAAAATGTGGAAAAACGCATCTTGGAGCAAGAATGTTTTTTTCTCAGCGAAGCCATAGCATCATCAGGAGCATCACAAGTACGAAGCTACCGATTACGAGCAGTAATAAGGGCAAGTAACACTCAAATGCGGCAATGATGGCTGCGATTTTTTCTTTTCCTGTTAGTCCCACGTTATCGGTCGTGGAGCTTTGCTTTTTATCTGTTAGCCCTGACATATCATATATGGTATGTCCGTCGTCGATATAGGGCTTTCTTTTTCTTTTTTTATCCGGTTTACTCATCGGATTTTATCGCCTCGCTCGATTTTGCGGGCGGAGTGTATGGCGTGATGTCATACTCTTCCCCATGATCCATAATTTCACTATCGTACAAATGACATGCAACGTAATGATCGGGCTCAGCCTCTACATAGCGAGGTGCCTTGGCTGCACACACGCCCATACATTTTGAGCATCTTGTGTGGAACTTACAGCCCGATGGAGGATTTGCGGGAGAAGGAATATCTCCCTCGAGAATTATGCGCTTCATTTTTATATCCGGGTCGGGAGCAGGTACAGCAGAAAACAGAGCCTGTGTGTAAGGATGCAGGGGATTTTTGAAAATACCTGCGGTATCCCCCATTTCCATCATATTGCCAAGATACATAACCATAATTCTGTCGGTTATATACTTGACTACGGAGAGGTCGTGAGAGATAAAGATATAAGTAAGCCCCATATTCTTTTGGAGCTCTTTGAGCAGATTAATGATTTGCGCCTGGATCGACACGTCAAGCGCGCTGACAGGCTCATCACAAATAACCAGCTTAGGCTTTACGGCAAGCGCTCTGGCAATACAGATACGCTGACGCTGTCCACCGGAGAACTCGTGGGGATATCGATCGTAAAATTGAGGGCGCAGACCGCACTTTTTCATAATGTCAACCACATACTCGTGTACCTCTTCCTTTGGCACGATATTATGCTGACACACCGCCTCTTTAATAATATTCCCTACAGTCATTCTCGGAGACAGGCTTGAGTAGGGATCCTGGAAAATGAGCTGCATATCGGTGCGGTATTTTTTCATTTGGGATTTGCTCAGATCGGTAATGTTCTTACCCTCGAAGTATATTTGTCCACCGGTGATATCGTACAGCTTAAGAATAGTACGTCCAAGAGTCGTTTTACCACATCCCGACTCACCTACGATACCGATCGTTTTTCCTCTTTCAAGAGAGAAGCTTATATCGTCCACTGCGCGCAAATACGCAGTTGGTCTGCCGAAGAAATCGGTGGCAATAGGAAAATATTTTTTCAAATGCTCCACACGCAAAACCTCGTTGGCAGAGGAAGCTGTAGCAACTCCACCATCTTTGGCAACGGGGACGGAGTCGGTTTGAGGATTCTGTTTATTTTGCTCAATCATTTTGTATCCGCCTTTCCTTCATACAAATAGCAACTGACCCAATGGGTATCGCTTACCTGAACGCCTTTCGGATATTCCCCCTCGCACTTTGCCAAACATTTGTTGCAGCGGCTCTTGAAGTAGCAGGAGTTGGGAAGATTGATGGGACTTGGTACCTTTCCCGGTATCGAATACAGAGGCTCGTTTACATCGGAATTGATCATAGGCTTGCTTTTTTGCAAACCAATGGTATACGGATGTAAGGGATTATGGAAGATCTCACTCGCAGTTCCCTTCTCTATTACGCGACCTGCGTACATTACAACCACCTCGTCTGCCATCTCTGCAATAACGCCGAGATCGTGGGTTATGAGCATAATTGAGCAACCCTGCTTTTTCTGAATATCCTTAAGCAACTCCAATATCTGCGCCTGGATGGTAACGTCAAGGGCAGTGGTCGGTTCGTCTGCAATAATCAGCTTAGGATCGCCTACGAGCGCCATAGCAATCATAACTCTTTGACGCATACCGCCGGACAGCTCGTGTGGATAGCTCGAATATGTATGCTCGGGCATAGAGATGCCAACCTTTTTGAGCATCTCTATCGAGTGCGCCTTTGCATCCCCGGCAGAAATACCGGGGGTGTGAAGGAAGGATACTTCATCCAGCTGATAGCCTATGGTAAACACGGGGTTAAGACTGGTCATGGGCTCTTGGAAGATCATAGTGATATCCTTACCGCGGATGCGATACATCTCTGCGGTGGGAGTTTTGGCAATATCGTAGCCGATATTTCTGCCATCCTCTGTTTGACCCAAGTCACCCGCATTAAAACGAATTTGCCCCTCAACGACCTGTCCCTGCGGTGCCTGCACCAGTTGCATGATTGAAAGAGAGGTAACACTTTTTCCACAACCCGATTCACCAACCACGCCGACTATCTTCCCCTTTGGAATATCAAAGGATACGCCGTTTACGGACATGACCGTACCGGTGTCTGTAAAGAAGCAGGTTTTGAGCGAATCTATTTCAATGAGATTGTTGTTGTCTCTCATAGGCGCGGTGTATTCAGCCAAGGTACGGGGCTTGCGTTTTTCCGCCTCGTAGTACTTCATTTGCTTTATGTTATGGCGAATGATAGCTCGGCTTTCTTTAACCGATAAATAATGACCTTTTTGTTTCATTGATATGACGGTTCCTTTATTTTTACTTTCTCGCCTTGGGGTCCATAGCGTCTCGCAATCCATCTCCGACGAAGTTGAAGCCGAGAACGGCAATTACAATCATAAGTCCGGCAGGTAGCCACATATTCACGTGATAGGAAAGCACCTGAGGATCGTTGGAGGTAGCGATCATAGTTCCCCATGCAGCCTTTGGTAGCTGCACGCCCAGACCGAGATAGCTAAGAGTAGATTCGTACAGAATAACACTGCCAAGGCCGAGTGTCATAGAGACGATGAGCTGAGGCATAACGTTGGGAATAAGGTGGTAGAAAATTTTGCGCCAAATGGACAGGCCCATAACCTCGGTAGCAGTGATATATTCCTGCTCTCTGATAGAAAGGATCTGACCTCTTACGAGTCGCGCAACGCCGCTCCAGCTGAAGATGGTGATAATCACCATCAGTATGTAAATTCGTTTGTCAGCCTCGATATTCCACGAGTCGATCATAGCCGATGCGATCAGAAGAATAGGAAGCATAGGGATACAGTTGAAGATATCCACTATTCTCATAATAAGCTGATCCACCCAACCGCCGAAGTAACCCGAGATACCGCCCAGCAGCACGCCTATTAAGGTTTCAAGAATAACAACGATAAATCCTATGGTAAGAGAGATACGTCCGCCGTACATAAGACGCACGAATACGTCCATACCCTTATCGTCTGTACCCAAAAGGTGTACCTCGCTGGGTGAGGCGTAGTTATTGATACCGCTGATGTGTTCAAGCTGTTCAACAACCTCGATTTTGTTACCGTTTGCATCGGTATAGTAATATGTCTGGTAGATAAGGTTGGATACCTGTGTTCTGTCTACGGTCTCCTCGCCCCATCTCTGATAGACGACGGGACCGAGGAAGGAAAAGAGAAACAAAAACACAATCATCAGAAGTCCCACGATAGAGAGCTTGGAACGGAAAAATCTACGCATAATAAGCCTTATGGGGCTCATTTCGAGATAGGTCTCCTCTTCTTGGGGCATAGTGATGCCATCGGTAGCTTCAGACATGTCGTTCAACTTTTTTTCTTGTTCTGCCATCTCTGCCTCACTTTCCCAGCTTGACACGGGGGTCAACGATAGAATACATAATATCCGAGCATAACGTGCCAATGACCGTAAGCACAGCCAAGAACATATTATAGCCCATAATGAAGGGGATGTCGCCATCCTTTAGAGCCTGATAAGCCAATCGACCGATACCGTCGATACCGAATACCTGCTCCGTAATCATCATACCGCCAAAGAGCGAGGGCAAAATGCCTGCCAAAAGTGTCGCCAAAGGGATCATAGTGTTCCGAAATGCGTGTACATAAATGACCTTGGATTCGGACAAGCCCTTAGCTCTTGCGGTACGGATATAGTCTGCGCCAAGCACCTCGAGCGTATTGGTACGTGTGTAACGCATAAGTCCGCCGATGGAAAGGATAACGCTGACAAAAATGGGAAGCACAAGGTGCTGCACGATATCCCCAAATTTATCAAGACCCCCTGCAAAGGTATCTGCATAGTCCTTGGTAGCGTCAATAAGTCCGTTTGCCGGCAGCCAACCGAGATCCACGGCGAAGACCTTGATAACGATCGCCGCAAAGAAATAGGTAGGCAACGACAGACCTATCATCGTAAATACGGTTACGGAATAATCTCTGATCGAGTATTGGTGTGTAGCGCTCGAAATTCCCAAAGGAATTGCAATCAAAAACTGAAGTATCGTCGCTACCACTGCAATGGCGAAGGAAATCCACATATTTTCTCCGATAACCTGTGCCACCGGCTTATCATACTTGAAGGAGTTTCCGAGATCGCCCTGCAACAATTTGCTTATCCAATTAAAGTAGCCCTTGGCAATCCCCGCGAATGAGGAATCACCAATTCCGTATAATTCTTTGAAGTGGTCCACATCTTCTTGCTTGATGGCACCGGTTTGCAGCTGCGTTGCAAATTTAAGATCCACATAGTCATTCGGCATCATACGTACCATCGTATAGATAATGATGGAGACGCCTAAAAGGATTATGATAGATAGCAGCAAGCGTTTTACAATATATTTAAACATTTTTTCTTCCGCTTTTCTTTAATTATAAGGGAAATTCGTTAACGAAACGAGCATTAGCGCTCTGTTACAAGGGATACCAAATGAAGATCGCTGGTAAGTCCTCTGTAAGGAGAGAGCTGAGACTCGGGAGTAAGAGAGTCAACGTCGATCTTGTCTGTGTTGAAGGCAAACAGGTCGTCTCTCTGATAGGTGGGAAGCTCGATGGCGAGCTGCATTACGATGTCAAGAGCCTGAGAGTAAAGGTTCTTACGGATATTAACATCGGTAGTCTTGCGGGCCTCGTCGATAAGCTCGGAGAGCTCCTCGATAAGAGCCTTCTCGGTATCGTACTTGCCGCCTACGTTGAGCTTGATCTGCTTATATCCCCAGTTGAGAGTAGAGGATGCATTGGACTCGATGTGATATACCTGATACATATCGGGGTCAATGGTGGAGCCCCAAGCTGCAGCCCATACGGTAAGGTCGCCTGTGGAGAGCTTCTTAAGAGCATTGGCATCGGTGGTAACGTTGATCTGGAAGCCGATCTCATTGAGGAACTCGCCTGCGTGCCACATAGCCTGCCATGCGGGATGGTCGGTCTCTTCACCTGCAATGGTGAAGGTGTACTTAAGAGTATGATTTCCCTTTACGTATACGCTGTTGGCATCGAGAGTAAAGCCTGCGCCCTCTACAAGAGAGATGATGAACGCCTGCTGCTCCTGCTTGGTAAAGGTGTCACCCGCATTCTTGCCAAGGGAGATAACATACTCACGGTAAGCGGGGTTGACAACGGAAAGATCCTCCGGAACCTTGCCGCCGATGTAAGGATAATATGCGGTCGCCTTGTTGGGATAAGCCCAGCTGGACTTGGACATGGAACAGTAGATAGCCTGAGCTGTGGTCTCGTAGTAGTCTACACACTCCTGCGTGTTGATGGTGTGCATAATAGCCTGACGTACTGCCATATCCGGCACCTTGCCTGCATTGATACCGATGTAGCCATAGCCCGCGGTCTGGATGGACTTGTTGCCAATGCCGTCACTCTTCTTGCCGTCAAGCTCTGCTATGGTCTCGGGGTTAGCGTTAGGCTCTGCAAAGTCGATCTCTTTGTTGTAGAGTGCATTGAGCATCTGAGTAGAGGATACTACCTGATAACGTACCTTTTTGATGGTTGCAGGACCCATAATGTAATAGGGGTTACGCTCGAAGTAGATAACACCCTTGTCATAGAAATCTCCTGCCCCAACATTCTCAAAACCGCCCGAGGACTTACTTGCAGCATAAGGACCTGCACCAACGGGTACACCAAGCTTATCGGGGTTCTTTACTACGGTCTCCATAAAGGACTGAGATCCGCGCTCAACGCCGAACTCGTCGATGAAATTGAATGCATCAATATGCTCCTTATCGGAGTAATAATACATGGGAGCTACGCTGAAGGCGAAGTTCCAGATAGCCTTGGGGTCTACATCGTGAATGGTGATGGAAAGCACCTCGTTGCCCTGTGCCTGACCGTCTGCCGAATAGGTGGGAACGGGATAGGTGACGCCGTTAACAACAACGGGCTCTGTGTGGTTAGCAAACTTGATGCCCGAGATGTTGGGGAACTTAATGGTAGCATTTTGGAAGTAGTTCTCCATTGCTACGTTGGTAAGATAGCTGTTAAGGGTGGATGCGGTTGCCCAATACTGAACGACCGTTGCTATATCGTAAGGAATATTTGCGTTGTAAACGAAGTCGATCGCGCGCTCCTTGCTCCAAGTAAGCACGTTTTCCTTAGTGTCGGCATTATAGTAAAGCTTGCCCTCGTCTCTGTTCCAAACGATGTAGCCCTCGTTATAAAGGAATGCCTCAACATCAGTGGTGAGAAGGTTCTTATATACTTTGCCCGTCTTGTCGGAGAAGGTGATCTGATCGTAGGAATTAAGGGAGTTGGACCAGTCGTTGGAAAGCTCCTCTTTGAAAAGCTCAAGAGCCTTTTCGTAGTCCTCTACCAAATGCGCGTAAGCAGGGCCGTTCTGGGAATATTCCTCCAGCTTTGCCTTAAATCCGTCACTGTCGAGATCATTGTACTCGGAGAAGATGTCGCTCGAAGCATCAACGAGAGCGTCGATACGCGCGGAAGCATCTGTCTGGAACTGGATCATAAACGCATCCTGCTCCTTCTCGTTCTCGGTCTGGGTACGGTAAGCCTTCAGGCCCACGATATCGGTAGAGTAGATGGTGCTTGATCCGGTGTAGGCGGGATCAAGATATACGTAAAGATTGAAAAGTACGTCCTTAATGGTAAGGTAAGAGCCGTTAGAGAAACGCACGTTATTTTTAAGAACGAAGTAATAGGTTGTAGTTTGATTTACATCGGGTGTTCCCTCTGTGATAATAGCAAGGTCCTTAGTAACAGCCGCCTCGTTGTCACCGTATGTATATTTGCCATCCTTATCGTTGGAGAGCATACCGATCTGTGTCATACCTACCACGTTGCTGTCGGTAGCAGAGGTGGAGAAGAAGGGGTTGAATACCTTATCAACCTCAAGCGTTGCAAAAACCAACGGATCTGTCTCGTTGTTGTATGCGGTCTTATCCTCTTCCTTGTCAAGAACTATGAGAAGAGTTGTTGCCACGGCAATAACAACCACGGCTGCGGCAGCTAACGGCCACCACTTTTTCCAGAACGCTTTGCTTGTAATCTTCGTACGTACTTTTTTGAAAAATTCTTTCATATCTGAAATCTCCTTTTGCCTTTTCTATATTAAGACTCGTCTGTTTGATCGAGAAGTGTTGCCGTAACGTTGTTAAGCTGCGATGTATCGCCTTCGGGTGTGAAGTACACTGCCCTCTCGGTAAGCACGATGAGCGAGGATGATTTATCAAAGCCCGAAGGTAATTGCGTGCAGGTGACGGTCGCATTGCTGACTGTTACGTTTGTAAGAATGGTGTTCTCCATCTTTATCGAAAGAGGAGCTACCAGAATGATTTTTGTACCGGGATAGCCTGCCTTGATGTCAATAGAGAAGTCCGAGAAGGTAAGATCGCTGACACTCGCTCCCTTGAGAGAATGGAACAGACTGATACATAGTATTCCTCCCTCGGTATTCAGGTCAGAGTCGGTTATCAAACCATTCTTACTGTTATCGTAAGAAAGAGTGAAGTTTTTGACAGTAAAGCCGTTCCCCTTGATAATTCCCTTGTAATCGCCAAAGCCAGAAAAGGACTCGCCCTCAAAATCAATATCTGAGGTAAGGTACAAATTAGCATTCTTGTTGGCGGTGAGCTTACGTGCAGAATCAACCAGCACGTAATCGCCCTCGATGTAGTGTAGAAAAACGCGAACAGCCGTATCGACCTCGCCACCGGGGTGTGTAAAACTCTCGTCCCAAGGCTCATCACTTTCGGTATAAAGTCCCGCCAGAGCGGTATAGCCGTAGCGCTTGTTGCCAAAGTAAGAGGCGTAGTAGTCGTTGAAGCGGTCGCCTTCGCTTACCTCGTAGCTGCCAAGAGAATGTACGGAGCCGTCTGTCTCATCACGGTAGCACACATCGTAGGTGTAGAGAACATTCTTCTTCCACTTGGCATAAAGGGTAATACCGTCCGAGGTTACCTTGTCGTTTTCAAAATCCCATTTGTCCTCGTAGATAGCATTACTGCCTTCTCCGGTCTTCTTGGTGTACCAGCCCTCAAGTGTGTAGCCTGTACGGATAATGGCCTGTCCCGAAAGCTCTGAAAGATCAATTATGAGATTACTTGTCCCCTCATCGAAATCGTAGTATTGGATAACGGGCTGCTCACAATTCTGATAAATACCTCCCTCGAGCCGGTAAATGACCTTGACCTTATCATCAAAATTTCTAGTGCTGTTGTCACAGCCTGTAAGTCCCGATATCGAACACACAAAACCTAGACAAAACAGCATACAAACGATTATTTTTTTACACACAAAATTAACCTCCTCACGCTTGAGAAATAAAAATAAATAGCTAACATAATCGATTAAAGCGCATCATGAAAAAGCAATGCGCCTCGCGGGTATCGCGCGTCGCGAAAATTATGCTTGTTTATTATATTTTATATTATAAACTTTTCCTTTTTTTAAGTCAACAGTATACATCTATTTTTTGGTTGCATTATTCAACAAAATTGTATAATGGTTTTTGGTTGTTTTGACATAGTTTCTTAGAAACGGCAACTCAAAATCGCTATTACAGTTAAAAAAATAATCACGGTATTAAAATCGTCTGATATATCAAATTGTAACCCATCAGGTGCACACTTACAATAGACTGGGAGTTAAGTCGTTAACTGCAAGTATAAGTTAATAAAAAACCATATTTGCATCCTGTGTAACAACAGCCTTTTCTATTAAAATACTAATAGCGGAATTATCAAAAATAAGATCATAATGCGATATACGATCTAATGCCTTTAATGCGTTTTTAGATCATTAATTAGCATATTTGACAACAATTATTTGTATAATTACAATATTTTCTTTTTTATCATATAAACGTTGCAAAGCGAGCGCGGTTGATGATTGCATTTCTTCATCATAAATATGGCTGCAATGACACTGAGATTTTCTAATTTTTTTCAAAGCATTCCCACACGCAATTACGATAAGTGGTGGAGTGCCATAGCAACTTACATAATATTGTGGAAGCTCACCATTATTGAGCTTGCGTCGTTTTGTTGCACCAGCTTTTCCGAGCTGTTGTATTTTGGGAACAAAATCAACCCGTGTATTTTTCTCTTCGGCAATACTGTTCACCTCCAGGTGCTTGTATATATCACTCTAAACGGCGAAAAAGTCAAGAGGTATATTGAAAAATTATCATTTGATACCCTCATTTTTTCTTTATAAAGCATATTTTCCCTTGTTTTGGATAGAATTATAAGGGAATATCTCCTTTAAGTGTTGACAAATCCCTGAATTTGTGCTATAATTTAATGGAGTTAGTGGGAGGCGATAAAATGAGAACCTTTAATTATACGAAAATAAGTGAAAACAAATGGGATTCCGAGCTGCTCGGCTTGATTGCCGCGATTTATAAGGAAGCAGGAAAGCAAGAAATATATTTGAAAAGGCGCCCCGAGGAGCTTGAAAAGCTTGTTGAGATTGCAAAGGTACAAAGCACCGAGGCATCTAATGCCATTGAGG
>JAFTIN010000065.1 GCA_017456895.1 Clostridia bacterium | reverse complement strand
GCCTCGCCTTACGTAAAATTTATTCTCTTTAAAATTCGTAGAACTCTAATGCCTGAATTTTAAGATGATTTTGGTGCTTGGCTCTCGCAGCCAAGTACGACTTTGCAAGAGAGATAAGTGCCGAAAGCGCTGAAAATTCAGGCATTAGAGCTGGTTCGTATTATTTTCTCTTGCCTACCCATATTAAGCATATTATATATCATATTTTGAAGATTTGCAAGTGCATATGATCAAATTTTAGGAGGCTATATGAAAAAAGCAGAAATATTTCGCGGTGTTGCTACCGCGCTGATAACCCCGTTTCGGGATGGGGAAATCGACTATCCAACATTGGAAAAGCTGATAGAAAGGCAGATAGACGCAGGAATAGATGCGCTCGTTATTGGCGGAACAACGGCGGAGGCAGCCACCCTATCCGACGAGGAGAGATACGAGCTGTTCAGACGGTCACGGGAGTATATCGACGGTAGGTGCAAACTGATCCTTGGCACCGGGACAAACGACACCAGAATCGCCGTGAAACACACCGAATACGCCTCAAATCTCGGGTGTGACGGAGTGCTTGTAGTGACTCCTTACTACAACAGAGGAACAAAGGACGGCGTGGTAAAGCACTACGAGACAATAGCTAAGGCAAGCGGAGTTCCCGTGCTGCTCTACAACGTACCGTCAAGAACAGGTGTGAATCTAAGCATAGAGACTCTTGAGGAGCTATCTGAAAACGAGAGGATAGTCGGCATTAAGGAGGCGTCGGATTCACTCGACAGGCTCGTCGCCATCTCGGGAATAGATGGCCTTGCGCTATACTCGGGAAACGACTCGCAGATATACCCCACCCTCTCGCTCGGAGGTCTCGGCGTTATTTCGGTAGTGTCTAACCTGTATCCAAGGGAAACCGCTGATATATGCAAATATTTCTTTGCAAATAATAGAAACAAGAGTCTCGAAACGCAAAGGAAGCTCTTATCGGTCATAAATGCATTATTCCTCGAAACTAACCCTGCTCCGGTCAAGTACGCTATGTCAAAAAAGGGACTGTGCTTAGCCGATATGCGCCTGCCTATGTGGCTGCCTACAAAGGTAACAAGGGATAAGATTGACAGAGTTATCAGAGCATTTGAGGGATAGAAAAGGCGAGGCACAAAATGTGCCTCGCTAAGAGCTTTTTATGCTGTTTTACGACCGTAAGCTGCAAGAGCCAAAAGACCATCAGCGCAGCTAATATCTCAGCCAATATCTTTCACCTTCGCACTCCTCAAGATTACGGGGAGTACTCCATAGCTTTTCTTCATTAGGGGATAGGCGGCAAGCGGTGCTTACCGCCTAAATAAGTTTTATCGATATCAGGTCTCGGGCACTGCCTCAAGCAAAACAACATTCGTTGTCAGATTGTAATAGAGGTTATAAGTGCCTGCGCCGTTGATGATCAGCATAGTCGTTCCTTCGTATTCATAAAGTGATGCCAGAGTTGTATCCATCTCAGGGTCGAGCACTATAGGAAGATATTCGTATGCGGCGTCCATAAGAATGATCGATCCGCTCTTTTCAAGGACGAAGCGCTCAAAGACTACATTACCGTCTGCATCAGAGTAGGCATTTGTCATACTTCCGTTATTGAACAGAACGACCTTTGCGCCTTCGAGCGTTACGCTTGTCATCTCTATATGCATAATGCCTGTGTAAACGTTGTACGTGATATTTACCGTGCCATTCTTATAGAAGAAGAGCATATAGTAATCATCGCTGATGTAAACGCTTGCGATCGAGCTTGACACAGTTTCGTCAAGTATTATGGGAAGATACTCATAGCCGAGCGTCTTCATCAAAATAACGGTGTCGTCCGTTACTTCCAGACCGATATATTTCACGTCACCGTCCTCGTTTGGATAAACCCTGATATCCTCATAGTCAACGCCGAGATAGAGTCCATCGGAGAAACCAATCTCACCATCTCCACCAACGTCATCGCCACCGGTTGAAGCAACGAAGCGAACCTCATGGGTGGTCTTGTTGATATAGAAGTCATATGTGCCGCCCGTCTGGAAGGTGATGATCCTACCATTGGTAACTATATCCGTTGTTCCCGCGGCAAGGGTCATATTCGTGATGTAGTCAAGATTGCTGTCAAGTACCTTGATCTCATCCCACGCGCCCATCGTAACGGCGAGATGATAGTACTCATCGGGGTTATCGGTACTTTGCTTAAGACTGAGCTTGTGATCATAAGAAATGTAGATCTGATAGGGAACGGTCTCCTCTTCTTCAACGCCACCAACGTATTCAAGGTACAAAACTCCCGTATATACGTTGTAGCGAAGGTTATAGATGCCTTCCTTGGTGGGATAAGCAGAATAGTAATCACCGGAAACGGTTAAGTCAATGAGTGACTTATCCATAGCCTCGTCAAGAATTATGGGCAGGGGCGAGTACCTTGCGTCGTCAATTGCAATAATGTGGTATGTCTTCGATTCGAAGCCCTCGTAGAATATGTTACCGTCCTCATCAGGAGTAAGGGGGATCGCCTTGTCACCTGCGTAGAGATTGATCTCAGACAGGGGGTCGGTGGTATCACAATCTATAGAGAAGGAGTTGAAGGCAGGTAGATATATAATGTTGAACCTACCACTCTTTTTTACGGAAACGAGATCGCCGTCACGGGTGATAGCAGTAATATCTCCTGTTATATCGGACATATAATCCGCGCCGATAGTGTCACCCGTGGTAAGATTCTTCAGGCTGAAGCTTTCGCCTTCCTCAAGGTCTATTATCGCAGAATAGAACCAAAGTCCGTTCTCGTTTATATACTCCGTGAAGTCGGAGCTATTCATAGTGGTGGCGTGAGTGAGCGTCCACATAAACTCGCCCTCAGCACCGGCAGATGCTGAAAGATCGAAGCTGTCGAAGGTAATATCATCCCTCTCGCCATCAAAATCAATGCTGAAGGACTCGCCGTGCTTGGGAGCAAACACCTTT
>JAFTIN010000064.1 GCA_017456895.1 Clostridia bacterium | reverse complement strand
TTCCGAGGGGATATCAGCAAATCATCGACAAGGATGACACGACCGATTATCTGTTCATCAATGCACCGAAGGAGATCTACACGGTCTATTTCGACAGTGCAATGCCGTTTTATAGCGACAAAATTCTTGGCGATTGTGAGGAAGGAAGCACGCTTGAATTAAAGCTTTCCGACAGAAGAATTGTGTTCTTTTGCCCGTCGGGAGGTAGCGACAGAAAGGACGGCTTGTGGTTTTTTAATATAGATTTTGCCACAGGTGGTGACGAGGTGCTGACCTTGCCCGGACAGGTAATGGTAAATTCCGACGAGGTTTACAGAAAAACTGTCTGTGGGAAGCTCCCCTTCGTTGAAATCCTTGAACGAATAAAACTCAATTTCAGCACAGGAAATACTGCAGCGGCAATACCGATATAAAATGAAAAAAGGAGAAAAGAAAATGAAAAAAAGAACACTGATACTAATATTAACTTTCTTGTTAGTTGCAGTTTTTGCATTTTCCCTTACGGCATGTGATAAAGGAAGCAACACGCTCGATTCGTTGCAAAACGAATATGGCATTACCGTTACGGGCGGCGGCTTTGAAAAAGGCTCGATCCTTATAACCGAAGAGATCAAAGCGGATACGATAGAGGGTGCAGCAGCCCTCGCGGCAATCGCCAATAAGGAATATGACAAGGATGGCAGGGTTCTTATTCTTGAGATCCACGTCATCAAAGAAAGGGACAAAATCCAGCCGAAGAATAAGGTGACGGTTTCTGTTCCGATGCCTGGCGTCGAGGCTTCGGATTACGTCGTTTTCCACATCAAGTCGGATAATACGGTAGTGGAGATCATCCCCACCGTCTCGGACGGCGTAATAACCTTTGAAACAAGCAGCTTCTCTCGCTTTATTTTTGCTCAAAAAGCGAAGTGCGTGCACGAGTGGGGCGATTTCAGAGTAATAGAAAGAGCCACCTGCACCAGCAAGGGCGTAACCGAGCGCACCTGCAAGCTGTGTGGCATTACCGAGCAGCGGGATACTCCTGAAACATCTCACCGCTATCGCGAATCCATTTCAATTGAGAAAAATGACTGTCTTCACACCGGCATAATAACACGCATTTGCGAAATATGCGGTAACAAGGAGGAGGAAAGCTTCACAGGTCCTCACACTCTTGGCGCGTGGATCGAGGCAAAGGATCCATCCTTATTTGAGACCGGCTGTATCGGACACTACGAGTGTAGCGTATGCGGCGGTGCTTTTGACGCAGATCAGCAGCCCATTGACAATGAGGTAATTCCAAAGCTCACGCCAAAGTTCTCGATCTGCCTTGACGGTGTACCTGTAAAGGAGCTTACGGTAGACGAGGCTGTATCGGGTTACATCATTCTATCGGCTTCGGGTATTGAGGTAAAGGCAGGGCAGACGGTAAGCATCTGTAAGACCGATGATCCCGACACGGCGTTGACCTTTACCGTACGTGAATCCGATATGGGCGTAATAGGTATTGTCTTGGGTAACGTAGACCCCGAAACGAAGAAGATACGCACCGACTCGGTATCGGGCGTTACAGTCGAGATGACAAGCGGAGGCGTGTTCTCTCTCAGTATGGACGGCTACGCACACAGCGGTATTGTAATAGAGGTAACTAAGTCATTCGGCGGTGACGTGATCGATTACTTACCGATGAATCGAGTCGACTACTACGGCAACAGCGATATGCCTGCGTACGTATACGGCATTTTAGGCACTGACAAATACACCTCATTCAAAATTATTGATCTTGATACCGGTACAGTTTATGACTATTACGATATCGCGCCCTCTATGTCTTGGAACACATGGTCTTATTCCAAGGGCAAGGACGGTGGTATCCTATTTAGCGAAGCCCTTACCAACTGGGTGGTAGCATTTGACGTAGGCGGCGACGGCAAGATCCATCTGGATAAATTTAATTATCAGGCCGTCCGTATTCCCACTCAGGTTGATATCAGTGACGGCACCAAGGTGGATATGGAAAAGCTGACCTATGAAGCGAGCAGCGAGGAATACGATTATTACACTTGGCCTTTATTTAACGGCTGCTCTCACAGAACAGAGGTCTGGCTTGATCATATGGATACCGAAAGTATTACCGTATACAGAGCCGTTGCGGATATAGACAGAAATGAATCCTTTACCATTTCCGCAGGCAGTGTTACGCTTGGATATGAGTCCCTTTGCAGAGTGGATGTTTCGGGCAGACTCACTACCTCGGGTAAGGGTATAAAGCTCAGCGAGGCGGACAGATATATCATTGAATATATCCCATTCTGCGACGTTATCAATATACGCAGAGCCTGTCAGGAACACGAGTACGGCGAGTGGCAGACGGTTGAGCTCGGCGACTGCATGACAAAGGGCAAGAGCGTGCGCGTATGTGTGAATTGCGATAAAGAGGAGTACTCCTATCCTTATGGCGAGCATTCCTGCAGCGAGCTTATCCCCTCGGTAGCTCCCACCTTGTTTGAAACCGGTAATATTGAGCATTACATGTGCTCTGTATGCGAAAAATACTTCAGCAGCGATATGATGGAGCTTGCCTCTGTCACGATTCCAAAGCTTGAGCCGAAGGTATCGGTTTGCCTTGACGGCGTGACCGTGGCGAATATCGAGGGAGTGTTCACCGAGGGTAAACCCATTTCCTTCTCGCTTGAAAAGCTTGCGGTTACAGCAGGTAAGACCTTAACTATCTGCTTGACTGACTATCCCGACGTGGTATTTGAATACAGCGTAACAGAGGATCAGCTGAGCAGCGTAGGCACCGTTTGGGGTAATATTGATCCCAAAACTCATAAGATCCGCACCACCTCCGAATCCAACCTTAGCTTTACCATTGGAGTGAGCGGCGCGGTCAATCTTAAAATGGAGGGCTATAAGCACAGCGGCGTCGTTATAGAGATAACCAGCTCGCGCAGCTCGGGCAAGCCCGTATTGTTCCCGATGAGTAAGGTTGACTATTACGGCGATCCCGATACACAGGCATACGTGTTCGGTCTTTTCGGCAGCGACAGCACTACTTCCTTTAGAATTATTGATCTGGATACTAACACCGTTTATGACTACGACGATATCTCACCCTCTATGTCCTGGAACGCTTGGACCTATTCGAAGGGCGAGAACGGCAGCATCGTTTTTGCCGATCAGCTTGCCGACTGGTGGATAGCCTTTGATATAGGCGGCGACGGTAAGATAACCCCGAGACTCTTTAATTTACCAATGTCCGGAGGAGAAACAACTCTCAGTATATATAGTAGATCGACTTTATCAGAGAGTATCTCGATGGAAAAGGTGAATCTCGATGTCGCAAGCGAGGAGTATAACTACTATACCTGGGCGCTGAATAACGCTGTCTTTAACAGAACGGAAAATTGGCTTGACAGAATCGACTTGGAAAAGCTCTTCGTATACAGAACGGTTATTGAGGTCGAGAGAAACCAAGAGATATCCCTTAAGTCGGGAAGTACAACGATGTACGGTACATATCTCTCCGAGGTTATCGCACCCGACGGCGCCATAGGCAAGGCGCTTACAAGTAACCGCATCAGATTCAATACAGCCGGCAAGTACGTTGTTGAATATCTTCCCTTCTGCGAAGTTATCAATATCTACGAATATATTGAAGAAACACCCGATCCCCACGAGCACGTGTATATTGACGGCAAGTGCGAATGCGGAGAGATCGACCCCGACTACGTTCCTTCCCACAAGCACGAGTACGTTGACAGCAAGTGCGAATGCGGAGCTGTTGACTCCAACTACAAGGGCATCGTATTTGAGAAAAACGGCGAGAAGTATGCTATGAACTTCGTAACCTATCCCACAGACGGGGTGAACTCTTACGTTTACGGCTACGTTTACATTCACGCAGGCGACAAGCTCCTTATCCGCGATACCGAAAGCGGTGCGGTATGGGGCTATGACGATATCGACGAGAGATTCGGCTGGAACACTTGGGACTATCACAGAGGTGATAACGGTGAGATCGTATTCGACTTCGCAGCTCGCTATGCCTTTGAGTTTGATTATGACGGAAATAAGAAGCTCTATATCACAAAGGTGTTTGCTCCCAAGCACGGCGAGTCCTTCAGCATTGATTTTGATGGCGAGAGGGATGATATTACCTTCGACAGCTTCGATCTTTCAGCATCTGCCGGTGCTGAAGGCGAGTTTATGTGGACGCTCACTCACGCCACCACTATGAATAGCTCCGACTTCACGGAGTATATAAACGAGAACGGACTTTGGTTCTACTATGCGATAATAGACC
>JAFTIN010000063.1 GCA_017456895.1 Clostridia bacterium | reverse complement strand
GGCGTTAGCGTTGAATATCTCGCAAACGGTGAAGAAGCACCGCCGAAGGTTGTTTACGTAGAAAAGAATCTTCCCATATTCAAGATCATAGGCATTGTGCTTATTGCTCTTGGCGGTCTATCTCTTTTACTCGGTGCGCTGATGCCCTTTATGCTTGGAATAGGTATTGTCACTGTGGCGTTTGGCTTACTGCTTATGCTACTAAAAAAGGACGGTCTTATCCTCAGCGGTATCATTCTCGTGCTTGGTGTTACGCTCTTTGTGATACAAGGATTTTTCTTTGGGATTGATACACCAATAATGTGCTTGATTGCGGCTATCTCGGTGGGCTTGCCTATTCTGACTTATGCCGTCATAAAGCTCGTAAAGAAGATTAAGGCAGAAGGTACGATCGGGAAGCTGAAAGACAATCCTAAGCTTATTAAGAGAATTATTCTTGTAATAGTAATTGCCGCAATCGTTATTACCGCTATCGCTGTGCCGGCGAGCATAGCAAGTAAAAAACGAAAGAATGCTTTTGAAAAAGCTAAATTCTTTTCTTCCGAAAGGCTCTCGGAATTTATGGTTGTAGGTTCGCCTGCGCCGACGGATATTGATAGTACACATTCACAATGCGGGAGCACAATATTAAGCTATTGATCAACCCAAAGTAATTTTACCAAAAAACACCTATAGCGCCCTGCTCTTTTCGGAGTGCTATAGGTGTTTTTTATTATTTTATTTTGCTGCCTGTGTTTAAATGAGATGCAGAACTCTAAGGTGCATTTTGCCGCGGTGACAGATTACCGCAGTCTCCCATTTTATCCGATAAAGGTGATCGGTATCATCATCGGGTATGCCAAAGTGGGCGAGGTGATTTCCATATACGCGCGGTTGATCGCCTCTACGCGCTCTCCGACTGAAATGTCAAACGACAACGATGCCTCCCCCATTATGCCGTGCCACGGCTGCGGATACTCCAAGGACAATGTGCGCGGATAACGCTCACAACTCCAGCCGTCCGGAAGAATAAGGCGCAAGCACAGCTTATGTGTTTTCCTTACCGTATCGTTTGCAAAAACGGTGAGCTTTACACGGCGGATATCGCCCGTACTTACGCGGGGTGTAGCGTCAAGCTCCACCCGTGTCTTGAAGCTCGGGTAATGCGTAATATCGTATGAGTATGGAGAACGGTTGAATATCTCGTCTAAATTGGCTAAGCTGTACCTTTTCGCCAGATCGGCGGGAAGGTGGGTCGCCTCATCGGTAAACGCGAACCGGATCCCGTTTTTCTCCATCACATGCGGAACTAAGGCCGCTACACGTTCGGTAAGCTCCGTACACGTCTTTGGGATCATATGCTTATACATTCCCGAAATTGAAATAGTGACGATACTGTCGCCGACGTAATCGCGCCAATCCTTGGGAATGGCAGATACTCCGCCAATGATTCCAAGGGTAGCTCCTACTGTTGCAGCGGTACAATCGGTGTCGTCACCGCAGTTAAGCGCGTAAAGAACGGATTTCTTGAAATCTCCCTCTCCGTATAAAAGCCCGATAATGACGAAGCCGATATTACCCGGCGCTTGAAACCAGCCAAGCGACGAGTTGAAATCAACCACCTGCTTACGCGCTTCGCGATAGTCAAGGCCGCGGTCGTAGCAGTCCATCACGAGTCTGACGGTGCGGGCAACCATCCCGCTTTCGGGAATGTTTGACAGCGCGGACTCTATGAGCTTACGGATGTCGCGCTCGAGGTAGGCGAGGCTCTGCAGCGTTGCGGTAAAGACCTCTGCTTGCGTTCCCTCAGACAGACCGTGGTCTACCATACCGTCCGCAACGGCGTATTTTACTGCGATGGCAGGAAGTCCGGGGGCGAGCGATGCCCAGATCTCACTTCGTATCCACGCGCCGTTGGAATTTTTCCACCTGTCATTATCCACCTCACCGCTCATTGGCGGTAAAAGACCAAGACGCAGGTTTGTTTTACAGATTCCATACTCATTCCAATAGGGCGGAAGACAATCGAGCCAATAATTGGCAAGGCAATTTGTATCGAGTCCTGCCGCGCCAACCTGCTCCATCGCGGCCAACCAGACAAGCTGAAGATCAAGATCGTCGTTTGGCAGGGGCTCGCCGCTCTTTGATGAGAAGCCCTGAACGTCAAGAAGATCATGCGTACTCTCGTACGGAGCTCCTATCGTACCGCCGACGTTTTTTCCGATCCAGCAGGCATGAAGCTTGTCAAGATATTCTGCTTTATTAAGCTTTAACATATTTCACCTCACGTTTGTAATATATACTTGCATTATATCTCTGTTTGTGATAAAATGATAGTAAATTTCATTCGTTAATTAGTAAAATCCGGTCAAGGAGAGTATATGTACCCGATAAAGCTCGAAAAAAACGAGGAGAACGTCTATTACCGTGACAGCGACTGCTTCAGCGACAACAGACTGCATCTCACCCACGCGTACCAGCATGACAACTACAAAACGAAAATGCACTCACATCAGTTTTACGAGATCAACATTATTTCGTCCGGCGAGGGCAGGCATTATATCAGCGACGTATCTCTTCCCACCTCTGTGGGTGACGTTTTCGTCCTTCCGCCCGAGGTCTTTCACGGATATCACACGAACAGCACTCTCGACATATCGCATATCATACTGCGCACGGACTTCATAACGCGTTACCGCGAGGAGCTCGAGGCTATGCCCTGCTTTTCCACGCTGTTTGACATAGAGCCGAGGCTGAGGCGATCGGGGAGCCACGGCTGCAATCTGCGCATATCTCCGAAAACGATGGAGCGTGTAAGTAATCTCTTTGAGGATATCGTACGTGCTGAGCAATCCGGACAATATTCCTATGCCAACGCGTTAACATTATCGCTTATCGGATTGATATGCAACCTCCTTAAGCGGGATATTGAAGAAAATGTCTTTCCGGCCGAAACAGGCGATCTTCTCCGTGTGATGAGCTACGTCCGTGACAACCTCGACCGCAAGCTGACACTGGACAGTCTCGCGGCTATGGCCAATATGTCGATATCCACGTTAAACCGTCATTTTCGCAAGGCGCTAAACATTTCCCCCATGCAATACGTCACTCATTGCAGGATCTCTAAGGCAAGAGAGCTTGTTTCGGAGGGACGGATGTCCAAGACGGAGATCGCGTGTATTTGCGGCTTTTACGACGTGGCGCATATGAACAAATATTTGTAGTGAAAATGATTTGATGATGAAATTCGGATATTTTGTTGCATTTTGTCGCTTTATGTGATATACTTTCCTTGTATTTGATATTTACCGTTATGACAAGGAGAAAAAATATGAAGATATTCATCATTCACCGTTCAATGGATAAAGATCGCATAAAAAAGCTCAAGCAAGATATCGAAAACGTATGTAACATCGACCTCCTTCTCCTGGACTCAAACATTGACAATACCGAATGGTTTGAAGAGGCAAAAAGGAAGATCAAGGAAAGCGATATGATCCTCTATGCTCTCGGAGAGACCACGCACGAGAGCCCGAACGTGGACGATGAGATCAATTACGCCCTGAAAAAGAAAAAGCAGATCCTCCTTATCAGGCTGAACCCGGATCAGAAGGACAAGATCAATGCTCCCCTCTTTAAGAAGGACAGCTACAACAACACGGACAAGCCCCTATTCAAGGAGATAAAGACAGAGGACCTTGCGCGAGTGCTCGACCAAGGATATCAGTTTGACGTAGGAGACAAGCTCGCCGAGACCAAAGACCCAAAGCGCGAGGCGGACCTCATAGAGCAGTACAAGGCGTACTTAGCTACAAGCGAGGACGTACTGACGAGGAGGCAGAACACCTCCAACTTCTACACCACGCTGAACACATCCATACTAACCCTGGCGCTCACTATCGCAGGACTTATCTTCGGCCTTCCGTCCATAGGTAACAGCCTGCTTATAGCCTCCGTGATCACTCTTGCGGTCAGTGCGATAGGTGTGCTCCTCAACCTCAACTGGCTCAGCCTCCTCGAGTCCTATGGCAGACTCAACGGAGCGAAAATACGAGTAATATCCGAGATCGAGAAGAGCCTGCCGGCTAATATATACAACACAGAGTGGAAGGTCATGAGCGAGAAGCTCTGCGGTGAAAAGTACGTCTCCTTCACATCTATAGAAAAGAGGATACCCGCCTTCTTCACCATACTCTTTGGCTTACTCTTCGTTGCGAGCATCGTGGCTTTGATCATAGCTTTGACTATTTGATATAATGCGTGTTATCCTTAACGGAGAACACGCGGGTGAATTGCAACAAGGTTGCATGAATTGACACTACGTGTCATGAATTGCCTGCGGCATGAATTGTGCCTTACGGCACATTGGTTGCAATTCAATTCATGGAGCGAAGCGAGAAATCATGGCGAAGCCAATTCATGATGCGTCAGCATCAATTCATCAATAAAACAAACAGAGCAAGAATAGAAGGATTTGTTTCCTTTTACTCTTGCTCTTTTTCTGTTAGGAAGTTTTCGCTACTGCGAAAGTGAGATAGAAATAGAAAAGGACAGAAAATGCAAAGTTTTCTGTCCTTTTTATTCGTTTATGGATTAGTTTATACTCTTTTTCGACTCGCGCTGTCTTTGCTGACGCTGCTTGAGCAAGAGCGTGTGCTGAAGCTGCATCTGGTGTATAATACACTTGACGAGCTGGTCGAGGTCGCTGCCCTCCTGGTAGTCAGCGGGGCTGATGTAGTTTACGCGGTCGTCGAGGAGCAGACCGGTAACCTTGTCCTTCTGTCCCTTTGTGTATACTGCTATGGAGGTGCCTCCCTGCTTCTTCACGAAGGTCATACAGGGAATATCGGTAACGCCGTCGCCAAAGTAGATCATATTGCGGTATGGGATAACACGGTCAGTCATCTTCTCGTTTACCTTATTGTTGTCGCTCTCGTCAAAGGCGCCCTTGGAAACACGGAAGATATACTGTGTCTTCTGGGTGTAGTTGATGGCGATCTTGGGCCAGATGGCCTCTCCGGTCTTCTCATCAAAATAATACTGGCAGGCAAAGATCTTCTTGAACTTGTCTGCGATGGCGCAGCCGTCGACGATCTCCTTGATACCGCTGGAGATTATATAGTGCTCAATATTCACGCCTATGGACTCACCGTACTTGTTGATCCTGTCAAACCAGTTCTGCACTCCCTTAAAGAACTTAATATCCTTTCCGGTCGAGTATAGATACTCTTTGGTAAAGGGTATGCCCTTTTCACGGCAGGCGATCATCGAGTAGTACATATATCCGAGAATGCTCTCCATATAATTCTTCTTGCGGAAGGCCTGTACGCTTCCCCAAAACTCGTCTGTAGTCATACCGAGATTGGGTATAAAGCTGTAGTTCTGCATATCCTGATCCGCGAGAGTTTTATCAAAATCGTACATCAGAGCTATAGTCGGCTTCTTTTTCATTTTCTGCTCCTATCCGCGCTTGTTTCAGCGCAATATATAGGTTTATTGTAGCATATATAGGTCGGCTTGTCAAGTTACAGCACAGCCGAGTATCAGACAGACTCCGTCTCCGTTTCCTTCTCGGGAAGCTTCTTCTCTGCCTTTTTGCTGCCGTGTGAGCCCTTCATCTCAAAGTGAATAAGAACGCTCATCAAAGCTCTCAAAAGGATAACTGCGCCAAGGACGTAAAGCTCGTCCAGGCTGTTTACAAGAACCGTCTTGAGTATCTCCGCGGCAAGCTTGAATTCAAGGCCTGTGGCAAGTCCCTTTGCCAGGCTTGTCTGTATATCAAGATCCTTCCTCATAAATGAATTCTGTATGTATCCCCAAAATGCGCTGAGAGATGACCATACAACCACGAATATACCGAGGATCTCAAGTATTGAAATAACGGTGGGGAGCACCAATACAATAATGTCGTGAAGCATATTTTTCCCTTTCTTGTCATTTTTTTGTTGTCAGGCTGTTTTATTATAGCATATAGGGAAAATTTGTCAAGAGGGGTTGAGTCATATTTTTGTAAGAATCCCGAGTTAGACCGAGTTAAGACAGAAGTATTAAGTCCGCGAAGCGGTGAGAGGTTGTCCAAGCCTCCCTCCGAGAGGGAGGTGGCACCGAAGGTGACGGAAGGAGCCTGCGTGACGTTCTGGGTACGAAAAAGCCACCGATAGATAAACAAACTAACGCGTGCTCCCTCCGCTTCGCTTTGCTCAGCACCTCCCTCCCGGAGGGAGGCTCCTTCACCCTTCCCCTTTGGGGAAGGTGGCTTGCGTCAGCAAGACGGATGAGGTTGCGATATGCTTACATTTAAAAACCCTCATCCACCACTGCGTGGTCCCCCTTCCCCAAAGTGGAAGGTTGCTCACTGCGGCTCGCCCTTTGGGAGAGCTCCGCGGAGCGGTGAAAGGTTGTCACAATCCCTCCACCACAAGTGGTCCCCCTCCCTTTACACAAGGGAGGCTTTTAACCTCATTGGTCCATCTTTCACTCTAAAAGTCCGCGGTTTTTACACCTTTTTGCATTTACCCTTGAAAGTATTTCATGATTTTTGCACGTTAATTGCATTCGGGTCTGAAAAAACTGCACTTACCCCTGAAAAAACTGCACTTACCCTCGAAATTTTTTCCATTTTCGTGAAAAAACTGCGCACATAAACAATATTTAAACTAACATATAAACTAACATATAAACAAACATACAAACAAAAGTAAACAAACATACAAACATTTTTGTTAGCGCTTACGCGCGCAAGGGCTTACGCCCGAGCAGAACAAGGTAGGATCTATTTATTCTGTCCGTACAGGGGTAGGAGTAACAAGACTAAGGTCTTTATTTTTTCTGTCCGCGCAGGGTGTAGGCGGAAGAAAATCAAACGTCTTCAGTCATCCTGTCAGCGCAATGGGATAGGCGGAATGAGTCGCTCTTTTCCCGGGAGTGTCCGGCTTTACTCTCCCCCATCCCCTGCCCTATGCTCCGGTGCGCCAAAAATCCTCTGTGTTAAGCGTTTGCGCCTTTGGACGAGTACTTAAGCGCCGCAAAAATAAGTCCTCAAATCGGGCGGAAAATCAGGCTCCTGCGGGCAGGGTGAAATAATTGCACACTTTTTATCATTCCGAGAGGCATTGGCCGTTTTTATACCTTGCAAATTTCAAGCCCGAGGAAAGATAAAAGCGCGGCTCCACAGGGTAAACCGCGCTTTTTTGTTATGTTTTGTTAACAATTATCGCTTTTTGTCGTTTTGATGAGATAATTACGGCTTAGCCGATTTTGGGAAGACTTGCAGCAGCAACCGACTGACCGACACGTCTCGCCTTCTCGTCGGGAATATTGAGAGTTACCTTCTCGTTGAGCTCGGGGAACTCAGCCTTCATAACCTCCTTAGCCTTTGCAAGAAGGATCTCGCCGCCCTTGCCGGAGGTAACTCGGCCCATGATAAGAACCTGACGGATATCGTAGAACTCACAGTAGTAAGCGATGGTGTAGCCGAAGTAAACGCCGATGGTCTCGTAGATAGCCTTTGCTCTCTCGTCGCCATCTGCCATAAGGCCCTGAACGACCTTAAGCTTTTCTGCGGGGGAAAGGCTCTCGTCGAGCTCTATACCGGCATAGGGAGCAAGCTTAATAACACCGTCCTGGGAGAAGTACTTAACTCCGCAGCCCCAGTCGCCCGACCACTCGTCGACCATAGCGTTTTCATTGAAGTCGACCGGAGCGAATGCGAGCTCGTTGAGCCAGCCGGTGATGTTGCCGTCCATGTCAACGTAGCCTGCCGCCTCGGAGGTACCCATAGCGATACCGAGCACGCCGTTCTCGTTAAGGCTCATAGCGCCTGCAAGAGCGGTAACGTCACCGTCGTTGGCAACCTCGATCGGGATATTCTCACCGATCTCGCGAGCTACATCTATGTACATATTCTTTACGTGCTTTTCAAAGTCCTCGTCACCTACCTTGATAAAGAGAGACGCGACCATGATCTTATTATCGATGTATACGCCTGCGGAGGAGACACCGATAGCGTCAACTCTGGGCATATGGGATGCCGCGGTCTTCATAGCGTCGAGGATGCCCTGATAGTGATAGGAGGGATCCGAGTTGAGCTTGGGGAACCAGACTACCTCCTCGGAATATACGGTCTCACCGTCAACTACTGCGGAAACCTTTCTGTCAGATCCGCCGGCGTCAAAGCCGATACGGCAGCCGTCAAGATGTCTGCCTACGGGAGCTGCGGAGGACTTATCCACCGGCGCATGCTCAAGGTCGGTAACGATGACCTCAAACTTCTCCTCGTATACTCTCTCCATAAAGCGCACGTCGAAATCTCTGGTGCCGCCGTAGGAATAGGTTCTCTTAAGATACTCGCCTACCTGCTCGCTGCCCGCGATGATGAGCTTGTAGCCGCCGGAAACCCAAAGAAGAGTCTTTGCGATACGGTCGATGAACTTGTTGTTCTCCTCGTCGTGGCCTGTGCCGTCCTTGAAGATCCTGGTCTTGTAGACGGTGGTGTAGCCCTTGTTACGCTCTGCGGCAATTACTACGTCCTGACCGCAATCCTTTGTTGCCTCGCGCATTTCTCTGCAGACGAGGGCCATCGGCGCAAAACCTGCGTCGAGCTTTGCCTGAACCTTAAGCTTCATACTTGATATTACCTCCGATTATGGTTTTCTTTACGTTAAATTCGTTGTCGAGAATTACTATGTCCGCGTCCTTACCTACCTTAATAGAGCCCTTATTATCCTGAATACCGAGAGTGGTAGCAGGGTTGAGAGAGGCGCAGTTGACACACTCGTGAAGAGGAATGTCGGAATTGGTATACACGTTCCATATACCCTTGTTGAGCTTAAGAACGCTGCCCGCGATGGTACCGTCCTCGAGCTTACAGATATTGTCCTTGTATATGATCTTAGCGCCGCCGAGAGTGTACTCGCCCTCGGGAAGTCCTCCCGCAGGGAGGCAGTCGGTGATAAAGCAGAGCTTTCTGCCCTTGAGCTTGTATACGATGTCGAAGAGCGCAGAGTTTACGTGATACGTATCGACTATGAGCTCCGTGCTGACCTTATCCGACTTGAGAGCCGCGCCAACGACTCCGGGACCGCGGTGAGTGAGAGGAGTCATAGCGTTGAAAAGGTGTGTCGCGTGTCTTACACCCGCCTCTACGCCTGCCATAGCGGTGTTGTAGTCAGCGGAGGTGTGTCCCATAGAAACGACAACGTCCGTCTCTGCACTTATCCTTCTGATAGCAGAAAAGTCAGCGTCGTCCTCCTCGGGAGCGAGGGTGATGACTCTTATTACGTCGGAGTTTGCCTTAACGAAATCGGCGTCGGGCTTGAGAATGAATCTCGGGTCCTGCGCGCCCTTCTTGGACTCGGAAATGAAGGGACCTTCAGCATGTACGCCGAGAAGGACGGTGCCGTCAAACTCGGGAGTCCTCGACTCCGCCATAAGAGAGCGGACGGACTCAATAGCGCCCTTGATGACCTCCATATCCACAGTCATGGTGGTGGGGAGGAAGCCGGTAACACCGTTTTCAAGAAGTCCTTTTGAAATTATGCGGATGCTCTCCTCAGACGCGTCGCACACGTCCTTGCCGAGATATCCGTGTATATGAAGCTCTATAAGGCCGGGGGATACGTAGCCGCCCTCAGCGTCGATCACCGCCGCGCCCTCGGGAATCTCTCCTTCGTCCACTATACCCTCGATCCTGTCGGAAAGCAACAGTGCCTTGCCGTCGAGTATCTCATCTTCAAGAATAATTTTTCCGTTTTTTATCGCCTTCATAGTTTTACCTCGCAAATAAAAATTCAAATACGGTTTTGACGCGCGCACACGCCCGTCCATTCTAATGATAACACACTTCTTTTTTGATGTCAAGTGAAAGAAAAGAAAAAAGGACAGAGAGTATAAAGCATTCTCTGTCCTTGTTGCCCCTAAGGGCAATTCATAAACGTAATGTACACGGGTTCTTCGTAAGAGCGGGTGCGAGAATATTATAAGAATTTTTGCCGATGGATTATGTGAAATTTATCTCTTTAAAACTAGTTCGTATTATTCTCTCTTGCCTACCAAGGACGGATAAAGTCACTCTTAAGATATCTTGTGAGAGCCTCGAGGAAGAAGTAGTCGGCGTAGGGAGCGCACTCCTCGATCGCATGGCCCTGGGGCTTGGCGTGAGTTACGCTGTGGATAAGACCGTCGTACTCCACTCCGATATCACCGGTATAATTATCTATGAGGACCTCCATCATCTGAGCCGCGGCACTCTCGTAAACGAGGCGCTGCGCAGAGCCCTTGGGAAGCATAGACGCCATATCGAGCATACCGCAGATAGCGATGGCTGAAGCAGAGGTATCGCGAGGCTCGTCACCCGATGTGAAAACGTAATCCCAATAAGGAACGAGGTCGTCGGGAAGATGATTGAGCATATAATACGTAACGTCGCGCTGCGCATCGAGTATCTTTTGATTCTGTGTGTAGGAATAAGCTATAGAGAAGCCGTACACACCCCAAGACTGACCGCGTGACCAGCAGGAGTCGTCCGAATATCCCTGCCAAGTAACGCCGTAAAGAGGCTTCGAGGTCTCGGGGTCGAACTGATAGTGATGGAAGGTCGAGCCGTCATCACGCATAAGGTAATCGATCGTGGTGATGGTATGATTAAGAGCAGCCTCTGAGTAATCCTTGTTATTAAGATTCTTGCCCGCCCAGAAGAGGAGCGATGCGTTCATCATAGAGTCCATCATAGTGCGGTATCCTTCAAAGCTGTTCCAGCTAAAGGCACGGATAATGAACTTACCTTCCTTGCTGTATCCGGTGTCATAGTAATAGTCCACCGCTCTGACAGCAGCCGCCTTCGCCTCCTCGGATCCGAGCACGAGATAAGCTCCTACGCAAGACGGCATAAAAGCAAAGCCTACGTCATGATCGCCCATACCGATACGGTTAGCCTCACGGTAGATGAAGGAGTCAACGTGCTGATTTACAACGTCGCGGAAGCGTCTGTCTCCCGTGAGCTGATAAGCCATAAGATAGCACGCGGTATACATTCCCGCGGTCCAGTTGTTGTTCTCACCCCATACATACTGATAGTCTGTCGATGAGGTCTTGGGGAAGGCACCGTTTGCCTCTTCGGCAAGTCTAAGAAGCTTGTCAACAGCGGCCGTCTTCGCCGCTTCGAGTTTTGCCTTATCAATGGTATATGGGGTCTTGAATCTCTCGGGAACCTTGATTGCTGCAAGTTCGTTCATATCTACGTTTACCTCCGTATTATCGTCATCGTCATCGGCGCCGTCGGTGTTATTCTCATTGTCGCCGTCGGTGTTATTCTCATTGTCGTCGATGCTCTCATTGTTATCGTTGTCATCACCCTTGTTAAACACACAAGATGTTAACAATATTTGACAAAATAGTATCATTAAAAGGAGAAATGTTATCGATCTTTTAATCATATTTTTTCCTTTCTCTTTTCTAAATAGCGGATAAATCTGCCTGTGCTATAAGCAAGACGGAATGATATTTACCGTGCAATATAGCGCTGTCAGACTACCACAAACGCGCAAGAACCGGGAGCGATCTCGACCTTGCCCGACACACACTTGCCATCAAGAGAAGGAAGCGCGTTACCCTCACCAATGGTGAGAGGATCACCGTTAAGGTACATAACCTTGCTTCTCATATTACCGTTGCCGGAAAGCTCGTAAAGAGTAGCCTCACCGGGAAGGTCAAGGGTGGTATGATCGGTAAGAGAGTTGTTGACGATGAGGTAAGCGTAGCCGTCCTTGCCGTCCTTTCTCGAATGGCAGTATACGTGAGCTCCCTCTACGTTCGGGTTATCGCAGGCGTATGCCGCGTTGCCCATGATCCTGGTCCAGAGAAGCACTGCAAAGTAGTTAGGTCTGGGATCAAAGGTGCCGTGCTGTAGGAAGCCGTAATCACTCGAAGCGAGGGTGTTGTGGAAGATAACGCCGTTGGTAAGAGTGCAGAAGCTGCCGAGCTCGTTGAGTGTACGGAGAACGTCGAGATAGGTGGATGCCCAGGTATCTCCGCCGCCGCCTGCGTCACCGGACTCGGTAACCCACATCTCGCCGCCGGGAACGTACTTATCTCTGGGCTTGAGGTTGTTGTAGCAGATGCCGGGAGCTACCTGAAGATAGGCGTCGGTGTGAGCTGCCTCTGCAGGCCAGTGACCTGCGGGCATAACCGACATAAGTCTCTCGGATATACCGTTATAGTAGTGATAGGAGTAAACGTCCATGGGAACCTCTGCGCCGCGCATAAGGTCGTGAACGGTGCCGAGCTTCATCATATTGCCCATACCTGCGCCCATGGGACCAACCGCGTCGTTGCCCTCCTCCTCATCGGTCATACCGGTGTTGCAGGGACCGACGATAAGGCACTCGGGATAGTTCTCGCGTACCCATCTGTTGGCGATATCCTGGTCACGAACGTAGTCGGGGAAATCGTAGCCTGCGGGAGCGCCGGAGGTCTGGAGCATATTAGGCTCGTTCATAAACTCGAAGGCGTCGATACTGCCGCCGAGCTCATCGGTAAGAGCAAAGAGCTTCTTGATCTGGGTGAGGTCGAGGGGACCGCCGTCCTTGTGGTCGCCCGCGCAGTTACTTGCGGAAACAAGGAGCTTTGCGCCTATGGTCTTAACGAAGCCGATGATGTTCTCCCACTGCTGACGGGTGAGGACGCTCTGGTATCCCTCGGGAGCCTTGCCGCCGGTGGTGCCGTCAAAATCGTAATAGGTCTTGGTAGCCCAGGTGCCGGAAACACGTACCCAAACCGGGCCGAGCTCCTTAGCAAGCGAGATGAGCTTCTCATTTGTGGTATCAATAGGAGGATAGTACTGCATAAGGCCGGCCATAGCGGTATGGTTGGTGAAGCCGTCAAGCTTAGGGAAATCCTCGGTACCTGCTATCTGTCCTTCGGTATAAGCCTTCCAGAAGGTGCCGCCGGTAACCTCGGTCATCTCCACGTTGTAGGACATGAGGCGAGGATTGATGTCGCGAAGCTTCTTAAGGCCGGAATTTACGAGAGTAAGATTATGCGCCATTTTTCGTTTCTCCTTAAGTTTTTATTCTACGCATATATTTTAACATACGCTTAAATACCGTGTCAAGGCGTTTTTTGTTACAATTATATTAATGTGTCAAAGTCATAGACACCCTTTTATATCAAATATAACGGACTGCCGAAGAGTTAGGCAGTCCGTTATTTTCAAAATTTATAATTATTTACTGGTATGTTGAAATTGTTGTCTCGTACGGCTGCTCTATTGCATTAAAGCAGCTCTCCATAGCTATCGATCTCTGCTCCTCGGTAATATCGTCCGGAGTAAAGCTGATATTCTCGACGTTCAGATTGGTAAGCGATGCGACCATAGTCAGGCACAGCATATAGCAGCCTAATACCGAGCCGTGACCGTAGGATACGGGATCTCTTGTGAGGTCGTAATCCGTAAGCCTTGAGGTCCTGGCATTTCTGAAGGCTGTACCGCAGGGGATTACGTAGTCAAAGTTAAGAGGCAGGACACACTCCTTCACCGACGTGATGATACCGTTATACTGTACGTCTACACTACCCTCAAAGTCACTAATGAAGTTTGAGAGAGTGGACTTTTCGCTATAAGTCCAGTTCATCATAAATCCTATTTTGGAATCCGGACAGTGCTCCTTGATCAGTTCAAGATACGCTCCTAAATTTGAATATGAGCTCGGTATACCGGAATTATGAGCGCCCTGATTAATTACGATAATATCCCATTCCCTCTCGTTAAGAGCGTCGGACATACTGTAATTTAAGGTCTCGGTCTTTTGCCCGTTTTCGTACTCGTAGTATGTATAGGCGGCCTTTCCTCCTGTCAAATTTGACAGGTGCTGATCAATATAACTGCCACCTATATATAAATTTCCAACCTTGATATTTTCCTCGCACAACTCGTCTAAAATATCATAAATGTAAACAGAAGCGTCCATTTGATAGCTTGAACCGATGGTAAGTATGCTTATCTCTCCATCGTCATATATTGTGCTTTCGTCTTTTTCTGCGATGTCGGGACATCCTCCTTCCCATATGCGGAGATACTCAAGATAGCATCCGCTGACAGAGTGAGACGAGAGTGTGCCGATATACTCGAAGATAAAGTCCTTTCCGCTCACCCAGCTCTTGACGACGTTTTGCTGTGCGCCGCCGTTAACACGGTAATCGTTCAGCGGTCCGATCTCCTCGCCGTTAATGTAAAGATAGACCATATTGCTACCATCCTCAAAAACCTTGTTGCAAAGGCGGTATACTGTCATCTGATCGTAGTAGCTCGTAGGAAAATCGGCGACGTAATTATCGAACTGAGAGCCGGTGTACTCACCGAGTGAAACAAAACCTCCGTTATGTATGAACAAGTAATATTTTCCGCCCTTGTTAAGAGCGCTTTGATCGCTGCTTGATAGGAGTAACGAATTTGGTGTGCCTTGCATACGCCATTCGATCACCCATTCACGGTTATGAAGCAGCTCTATATCAGTCTGCAGTGAGAACTGTGCCGAGGTATACAGCCCATCAACTATAGTACCCTGATTCTGAGTAATTACGTTTTCCGTATTTCCGTCCGTAGTAACGCTGACAAGCTTATCGTCAACGGTCTCGAAGCTGAAACTGAGCGGATCTCTGGTTATCCTTACGTACTCTGCTTTTATTGTCAGATTTCCCGTAACCTTCTCAATAAAAATAACGTTTTTATCGCAGACCGCCTCGCTTATATCCTCACCGTTCATATAAACCGAAAGCTTAAGATCATATCCGCTCTTTTTTATTACCGTACAGGTAAAGGGCTCATCTGCAAAGGTCACGTAGCTTCTTCCGTCAGTAGTTACAAGGCCGTCCTCGTACTTTACGCTGTACATCTCTTTGTCCTTAGGCGCGTACCTGCTGTTAAGATAAAGCGATGAGAGGACCAGGCCGGTTATCGCGTCCATTCCCTCCTTACCGGGGTGGAGCGAATTATCCGCAATAAACGTACCGAATGAATCAAAGTCGGTCGATATTCCCGAGTCGTTATACAGATCTACGGTAAATGCTCCAAATCTGCTCGCGCATCTTTCGATAGAGGTGTAGAACTCGAGTCTTTTTGCCTTTGTGTCAGCGCTTCCGTCCAATCTCTGGCACGGAATCAAGCAATAGATCTCGGCCTGTGTATATCTTTGGCTCATCTTATGCAGCATGATCGCGTAAGCCTCGGTCGCGGTTTTAGGCTCGGAGTAAACGTAATCTCCGTCAACCTTACCGATAAGCGAATCAAAATCGATCTCGTCATAGCTTCCGAGCGGATAGGTAGACAGAACCGAGCAATCGTTAGTGCCAAGATAAACGAATATTATATCAGGCTCCTCACCGGAATTGAGTCCTGTGTCATCGTGTAGCTGTACGCACCTGTCAACGTATGCGCCTGCCGTGCCGCTTCTTGTAGAGAATACGCAGCTTCCGGACCAGGAGTTGTTCACAAGTATGCTCGCGCCGAGTGAATCGGCTACCTGCTGCCACCACGTATCAGTCTGATAAACGCCAAGAGTACCTGCATTATAGTATATGGCTCCGCCCTTTATCGTTGAGTTTGTAAGGGATGCGGCCGTTCCGCTTGACGCATTGACATAGGTCGAAATGCTATCACCGAGAACCGATATTTTAAGTCCGTCAAATCCGCCGCGCCGAATATCTTCAGCGTAATATCCGAGTCCTTCCCAGCTTTCACCCTTGTCGTAGGATACCTCCCACTCGCGGGTTTCGGGATTGATTCTGATCAGAGGTGTAATACCGTCGGCTCCATCCTTGCCGTCGGCTCCGTCTTTACCATTAGCACCGTCCTTGCCGTCGGCTCCGTCTTTACCGTCGGCTCCGTTTTCTCCCGTGGCCTTGACGCCGAGAGAGGTCCAGCTGTCACCGTTGTCATAGGACACCTCCCAATAGTTTGTCTCCTCGTTTATGCGGAGAAGCGGCGTTATGCCGTCCTTGCCGTCCTTGCCGTCAGCGCCATCCTTGCCGCCCGTACCACTCGTGGAATCGGTTGGTGTGAGCAGTACCGAGCAGGCGCTCATCATACCGGTGCTGAGTAGCAAGATGATTATTAGAAATAATGCTGTAATTTTAGTTTTCATAAGCGCCTCCAAAAAGCTTGTATATGTATTGTATCATAACAGACCAAAAAAGTAAAGCAAACCTACGAACAAAAACAAATCGTGCGCCCTGCTTTTCCGAATGTTGCATCTTGTCTATAGTTAAATATACAAAAGGATCAAAAGTTTGTGAGGGGGTATTGCTTTTTCCCCATCGCCGTGGTAAAATGGGTATAAAAAACAGGTGAGGCAGATCATGACCAAAGAGCAGTTCCTAAAGAATCTATCCGTGCCCACGGGACGCGTGGACGTGGTGATTGACACCGACGCTAAAAATGAGGTGGACGACCAGTTCGCCATCGGTTATCTGTTAAAATCGAGTGAAAAACTCAACACGGTCGCCATCTACGCCGCTCCCTTCTCCTGGCCGGGTAAGGCCACGGTGGCCGAGGGAATGGAGGAAAGCTATCAGGAGATACTGAAGCTGCTCGACCTTATGGGGGAGGAAAGACCGGCCTTCAGAGGCGCGACAAGATATCTTGAAAGCTCCGATGAGCCCGTTTTATCCGACGCGGTGCTCGATCTGTGCGATAGGGTGAAAGGCTACTCATCCGAGAGACCGCTGTATATCCTGGCGATCGGCGCGCTGACGAACATAGCCTCGGCAATTCTCCACTGCCCCGAGATCAAGGAGAAGGCCGTACTCGTCTGGCTCGGCGGACACGGTCACGAGCTCGGCTGGACCGATGAATTCAATATGCGGCAGGATATGAGGGCGACAAGGATAGTTATGCGCTCGGGTATCCCCTTTATTCAGATCCCCTGCGAGTGCGTGGCAAGCGTGTTCTCGATCTCCGCTCCTGAGCTGAAGGAATATCTTGTAGGTAAAAATCCCTTAGCGGACTACCTTGCAAATAACGTCTTAAGAGCGCAGGAAAATGCAAAGGACAAAAAGTGGGCAAGAGTGCTCTGGGACGTTGTGGCGGTCGGCTGGCTGTTGAACGATAACTCAAGGTTTATGATGTCGAGAGTTATGCCCACCTATGTGCCAAACGACGGCTATAAATACGTGCTCGAGGACGGCGCGCCCGAGTCAAGCTACGTCTTCTGGGTAAACCGAACCGCGCTGATGACCGACCTCATAGATAAGCTGACAAAATAACAAGGATAAAAGAATGAACGAAAAGGAACTAAGAGAAATAAAAAGGAGATTCCGTCCCGACAGAAGCAATATACCGAATATAGTCGGCTGCTTTATCAACTCGTCGGGCGAGATAGTCTACCGCTTCAACCAGTCCATACTCCTCTCAGAGAGTGACGAGAGCGAGGCTCTGCTCTCGGTGATGAAGAAGACGCTCTCGGGCTCGCTGGGTACAAATCTAAACGATATTGAGTTCTCGACGGGCGACGTAACGAACACCGAGGAGCACAAGCTCCTTATGACTCTGCGCGACTCTCACCTTAAGGACGAGGAGGCGCTCAGCTCCTTCTACGCGAGGGTGGCGGAAAGCGTACACATAAACTCGAACTACGTTGTCCTCTTAGCAAACGATATATACGACGTATACACCAAGGAAAATGACGAGGAGAGCGGCTCCTCAAGCACCTTCTCCTACATCGTATGCTCCATCTGTCCTCTGAAGGACAACGACTCCGGCCTCTTCTTCCGCGAGGCGGACAGGCTCTTCCACTCGGTGACGGCAAACGCCATACTCACCCGACCGGTGCTCGGCTTTATGTTCCCTGCCTTTGACGACAGGGCGGCGAATATCTACCATGCGCTCTACTACACCAAGGATATATCCTCGGCAAGCCCCGAGTTTGTGGCGAGGATCTTCGCCAAGGAGGCTCCCATGCCACCCAAGGTACAGAAGGCGACCTTCAACTACTGCCTTCACGAGGCTCTCGGAGAGGAGTGCTCGCTCGAGGTGGTAAGATCGGTGAGCAAGCAGGTCTCGGAGATGGTCGAGGCGCACAAGGAATTGAAGATACCCGAGCCCCTGACGATAACGAAATCTACCGTCAAGGAGATGCTCGAGAGGTGCGGTATTGAGGAAAAGACGCTCGAAAAGCTCGGTGAGAAGATGGACGAGAGCTACGGCAAGAACGCCGAGCTCACCCCGAAGAACGTGGTCACCACGACGAGGCTCGAGGTCGCCCTGCCCGATATAAAGATCTCGGTCAAGAAGGGTAAGGAGGATATGATCTCCACCCAGGTCATCGGCGGCAAAAAGTACGTCCTGATCGATGCCTCCGAGGGAGTCGAGGTCAACGGTATACCCGTCAAGATCGAGGAGTAAGCTCTATCCGGTTTTGTGAAATTAAAAAGCGTGGTTTGTTGAAAACCACGCTTTTTGTTATGTATAATTTACAATATCAGCCATTTGAGAACTTTTACTATTTTTCCAAATATTCAGGTAATGGAGAAAAAGTTCTTTTGGCGTTACGTCAAAATACATACTCAATCGATATATTACATCACAACTAAGTTTCGGTGGAAGAACTCCACTTTCAATTTTATTAAGTGTTTTCATACCAATTTTTAAGGCAGCACACATTTCCTTACGAGTAATTTTTCTGCTTTTCCTCAATATCCTGACATTATTACAAAATGTCTGTATTTCGTCCATTATTATCCTCCTTTTTTCTTATGGGTAAGATAATTATATCTCATTCGCAGAAGTGAGTTGACATTCACAAGATGTCATAAGCTTTTTATTATCAAAAATCGCGCCGTAAGTTAAAGGACTGCCCGGATATGAGCAGTCCTTTTTCTAATCTATCCATATCGCCCGAAGGGCAATTCATGGCGAAGCCAATTCATGAGTGCAACGCACTCAATTCATGCGCTTTAGCGCAATTCACTGTAAGCGCCTCTGCGCTTGCTTTCGTTTTTTTTGATGAATTGACACTTTGTGTCATGAATTGAAGCCCTTGGCTTCATGATTTCTCGCGCTTCGCGCTCCATGATTTGAATTGCGCGAGCGCAATTCGCTGTAAGCGCCCGAAGGGCAATTCATGGCGAAGCCAATTCATGAGTGCAACGCACTCAATTCATGCGCTTTAGCGCAATTCACTGTAAGCGCCTCTGCGCTTGCTTTCGTTTTTTTTGATGAATTGACACT
>JAFTIN010000062.1 GCA_017456895.1 Clostridia bacterium | reverse complement strand
TTTTCAAAGTGTATTAACGAGATCTCTGCACTTTTCAGTGCTCGAAATTTCATGTTGTTCAATTTTCAATGAGCAATTTTGCCACCGCCTTCACGCGTGTAGCTCGTCTATTATACTACAATTTTTATCCGTTGTCAATACCTTTTTTTAATTTTTTCAAGAATTTTTACGGTTGACTTATATTTCCATTAATAAATGCATAAAGTGTAGCCAAAATAATATCAGAGTCTAAAAGAACGAGCCTATGGGAGCGTTCGATATAGGCTCGATAAATATAGATAAGAAAAACAGGAGAATTTCAAAACAATGGCTAAGAATAAGGCTGCACTCGAGAAGTTCAAGATGGAAGCTGCTAATGAAGTTGGCGTAACCCTCAAGCAGGGCTACAACGGCGACATTACCGCTCGCCAGGCAGGTAGCGTTGGTGGTCAGATGGTTAAGAAGATGATCGAGTCCTACGAGAACTCGATGAATCCTAACGGCTAATTCTGATTAATAAAGCGGAAGGGGCTGCCATTTTCGTGGCAGTCCCTTTTAAATATTAATGAAGAAATCAGACGAGGATCGCGAGCACGGTAGCAAGAACTCCGGCAAATGCACATGAAAGCATATTAACAACGTCATTGTCAATAAGCTCAAAGCCCGAATGCTTAACGGTAGGCTCGGAGCAATGCACTTCTCTCTCAGTCAGCGAGTTACATACGGTGCACTTGTATTTAACCTGCAGAAGTGAACCCAAGAGGCTATCAAAGACCGCACCAAGAAAGGCGGAAAACGCAACTATAAAAAGTTCAGCAACACCGAAACCGGGAATACCGATAACGAATGCAAAGGCTGATAATAAAAATGCGGAAATTAAAGATGCCGAGGTGCCCAAAGCAGACATTCCACCACTCAAACCCTTCTCACAAAAACGTCGTCTGAAGGGATCGTATGCTGTCTTTGAAAATATGCCTATCCCCGAAGCAGCCGTATCGGAAAAGGACTCGGCCAAGGAGGCTACAAACGGAACAACAAACAATGTCTTTCCGGAGAAGAAATACGCTACCGAAGCAACAAACGCAACAAGTCCGTTAGCTATAACCTGCATATAATTTCTACAATCCGTCGCTTCATCACTTTCATTTCTGCTTTTGTTTTTATACCTCTTTTTAATTTTATCTACGATTATCGCCGATGCGAAATAGATAATGAGAATTCCGAATCCAGCGTTGCCAAAAGCAAGGGAGACGGCGATATCCAGTATGATGGCCATAACTACTCCACCGGTCGTCAAGGCCTTTTTCTTTGTTGCAAAAATGATGATTATGGGAGAGAGAATTATAGGCAAAAGATAGTTGCCAATCCCGCCGAAATACATAAATGCAAAAGCGAGAGCGGTCGTGCCCCAGGTGATAGAAATATTGTCAAGACCGAAGGGAGTGATCAACTCGAGCTCGGCCGAAAGAAGGCCTATCAAGAGGCACTCTGCGACGTTCAGCTCCATGCCAAATGCCAACGAAATCACGAACGCCGAAAGAGACGATAATACAAGATTTGATACTGATCCAAGAAGCGTTTTTTCGAAGTATATTTTAGGATTACCCTTCCCTATAAGCTGGCCTATAACACCTGCAAATCCGTCGCCGATGGAGGTACACATAACGCCTATGCCAAAAGGCAGCATTACCTCAGGGATAAAGCATCCGACGAGCGCAACTCCGGTCATAGCCAATGCGTAATACACCGTTCCGGGAGCGTTATCCGTGTCCGATGAGATCATAGGCATAAGTCTGCCCTTATATGCGATCAAAAGAAGCACAAGAAATAGAATGCATACTGCAAAAAAGTGAATACCTGCGCCCATAAAGTGATAAAGGATCACCCATTCAAAGCCGACCAAAATATGGACTGCCTTACGCGTATATTTTTTCGGCACACCGAGTTTATACAATACAAATGATAATAAAAGGCATACAAGCGCGTAGCCGATACCAAAAGCGTATCCTTTCAGAATCATATTAACCTCACATACTTTTACTGACTATATTTTACCCCAAAGCAAGAAAAAAGTCAACATTAACAATAAAAGGCGCAACTGTACGAAGCTGCACCTTTTCTAAACGGAAATTATTCGGAATCGCTCGAATTCCTGTAGGAATCCTCTTCTTCAGACTCACTTGAGCCTTCTTTACCCGGGATAACGATACCATGAGTCATGGCGCGAACGTTCTCTTCGTGTTTTGCCGCAAGGATCTTCGCCTTGTGCTCGTTAGTAGCGGCAAGATCAGCAAGGATCTCATCATTAACCGTACCGTCAGCGAGTGTCAAAAACTTCTCAAACGCGTCGGGATAAACGAAGTTCTTCTCCGCACTATCAAATTTTACCTTTATATACTTGCCGTCCTTAGAGACAATGGTACCAAGACCAAATGTCTTGTGTCTTACCTGAAGATTAACAAAAACCATATTATCCTCCACATTTTATAATATATGCTTTTCGCATGAAACTCTACACATAAAGCGCGGTAATTATAGCAGAAAAATATGACAGAATTATGAACAAATATCACTTTTTTTAACAACGTTTAAAGTTTGTGAATGTTGTACTATTTTATACTATAAAATTGTAAGTAATAACCATAATTTTCGTGTATATTGGAAAGAAAATGCGCCCTTTTCGGGCGCATTTTACTTTGATTTATATTTTAAATCGGAACTTATACAAGCTCAACGAGGGACTCGTCCCAGATAGAGGGAGCCTCATAACCGAGAAGATTTACCGTAGTAGCCGCAACGGAGGAAAGGCCGAGGTCTACTCTCTCGCTCTTAACAGAGTACTTGTCAGCGGTAAAGTTATCGTATATGATGCAAGGAACGGGGTTAAGAGTGTGGCTGGTCTTTGCCTTGAAGGAGCCGTCCTTGCCCGCCTTAGGAGCCTTGGTCTTCTTGTCGATCTCATACATTTCATCAGCGTTTCCGTGATCCGCGGTAATGATAGCGGCGCCATGAAGCTCGTCGACTACCTTGAGGATTCTCGCAAGCTGAAGATCAAGAGCCTCCATGGAGCACTCGGTAGCGAGGAAAGAGCCCGTGTGACCTACCATATCACCGTTGGGGAAATTAACGCGGAGGTACTTATATTCACCGGACTTAAGGCACTCAATGAGCTTGTCGGTGATCTCTGCGCACTTCATCCAAGGTCTCTGCTCAAAGGGAACGACGTCAGAGGGGATCTCGATATAGGTCTCGAGCTCCTCGGAGAACTTACCGGACTTGTTTCCGTTCCAGAAATAGGTTACGTGTCCGTACTTCTGAGTCTCGGAGATGGCAAGCTCCTTAACACCGACTGCGCAGAGATACTCTGTCATAGTGTTGGTGATCTCGGGAGGGTTTACAAGGAATCTTGAGGGGATATGAAGGTCGCCGTCGTACTCAAGCATACCTGCATAAAGGACTGCGGGAACTCTCTTTCTGTCGAACTTATCAAAGTCAGCACCGGACTCAAATGCCTTGGAGATCTCGATGGAACGGTCACCGCGGAAGTTGAAGAAGATAACGCTGTCACCGTCGTTAATGGTGCCTACAGGCTCACCGTCCTTTGCGATAACGAAGGGAGGCAGATCCTGGTCAATGACCTTAAGCTCGTTTCTGTACGCGGTAATAGCCTCCTCAGCAGATGCAAACTGTCTGCCCTCGCCGAGAACGTGAGTCTTCCAGCCTGCTTCAACCATAGACCAGTTAGCCTCGTATCTGTCCATTGTGATCTGCATACGTCCGCCGCCGGAAGCGATAGCAATGTCAAAATCTGCGGAACGAAGAGTGTTAAGATACTCCTCGAAGGGGCAAACGTACTCAAGCGCGCTGGTCTCACCAACGTCACGGCCATCAAGAAGAATGTGTATTCTTACTCTCTTCACGCCGGATGACTTTGCGTTCTCGATAAGCGCCTTAAGATGGTCGATATGGGAATGAACGTTTCCGTCCGAGAAAAGGCCCATAAAGTGGAGGGTGGAGCTGTTGGTCTTAACACCGTTTACAAGGTCAAGCCATGTACCGGAGGTAAAGAGCTTACCCGTCTCAATGGACTGGGAAACAAGCTTCGCGCCCTGTGCGAATACCTGACCGGAGCCGAGAGCATTATGTCCTACCTCGGAGTTGCCCATATCGTCGTCACTGGGGAGACCGACTGCGGTTCCGTGAGCGCGGATAGCAACCATAGGATAGTTTGCCATAAGGTAATCAAGAGTGGGGGTGTGAGCTGCGGCAACAGCATTTGCACCGTTGTCGGGAGCAAGGCCAACGCCGTCCATAACTATAGTGAGAAGGGGGCCTTCTACACCGGAAAATTTCTTAGATTTTTCAAGATGTGCCATTGTTCTGCCTTTCTTTATCTTGTGTTTTTATCAAATATCTGCCTCTGCAATATACAGATGACCGTTCTCTGTGATATAGCGCTTTCTATCCTGGAGAGCATCGCCGAGAAGCACGTCAAACATACGCGCTGTCTCCTGCGCATCGGTGGGAGATACAGCTATGAGCCTACGTGTCTGAGGACACATTGTGGTCTGCCACATCATGCTCGGGGTATTCTCACCAAGTCCCTTGGAGCGCTGGATGGTGTACTTTTTGTTACCTATCTTAGAGAGTATATCTACCTTCTCCTGCTCGTTGTAAGCGAAGTATGTATCCGAGCCGACGGTGATCTCAAAGAGCGGTGACTCTGCGATATATATCTTGCCCTTCTCTATAAGAGTCGGAAGGAGTCTATAGAAGAGGGTGAGAAGAAGGGTTCTGATCTGGAATCCGTCCTCGTCCGCATCGGTACAGATTATTATTTTGCTCCACTTTAGGAGATTATAATCAAAGGTAGCGAGTCCGCCGGACTTCTTTCCTCCCTTGACCTCAACGCCGCAACCGATGACCTTGAGAAGATCAACAATAATATCGCTGGCAAAGATCTTATCGTAGCTCGACTTCATACAGTTGAGCGTCTTACCGCGAACGGGCATAATAGCCTGGAAATCAGCGTTTCTGCCAAGCTTACAGCTCGTAGCAGCCGAATCTCCCTCTACTATGTAGACCTCGCGGATCTCGGGATCCTTGGAGTTACAAGGAATAAACTTCTCTACTCTGTTGGAGACGTCCATTGAGCCGGTGAGCTTCTTCTTGATGTCAACTCTGTGCTTGTCAAATTCCTCCTTGGAGCGCTTGTTTGCAAGGACGGTGTTGACTATAGTCATAGCCTGCGACTGGTTCTCGATGAGGTAGGTCTCGAGCTTCTGCTTCATGCAGTCGGTGAGAGCCTTGCAGATAAAGGCGTTGGTGATAGCCTTCTTGGTCTGGTTCTCGTAAGAGGTCTGCGTTGAGGCAGAGTTGATTATTATCGTAAGGTTGTCCTGAATATCTCCAAAGGATATCTTGGACTCGTTCTTCTGGTATTTATTCTGCGATTTGATATACTTGTCTATTGCATAGACAAAAGCGGTTCTCACAGCCTTGTCCGGCGCGCCGCCGTGCTCAAGGAAGGAGGAGTTATGGTAATACTCCGCTGTTCCTGACTGGGTAAAACAGAAGGTGATATCCGCCTTTACCTTATAGTCGGGCATATCCTCTCTGTCGCGACCCATTGTCTCAAGGCTCCAGGTCACGGGGTTAGTGAGGGATATACCGTCGGTAATCTCGACTATATAGTCGGAAATACCCTTTTCATAATAGAATTCGCTGGTCTCAAACTTACCGTTATCCTTCTCAACCTCGAGGATGAACTTCAGTCCCGCGTTAACAAATGCCTGACGGCGGAGTGTGTTCTCGAGGAACTCTACGGGAATGTCGATCTCCTTGAAAACGTCAAGGTCGGGACGCCATCTGATAACCGTTCCCTGCTTTTTGTCGCCCACTCTGAGATCGGTGACCTTGAGCTTACCTACGGGCTCGCCCTTCTTAAAGCTCATCTCGGAAATAGTCTTGCCGTTATGAGACTTTACAGTCATATATTCACTCGAGTACTGTGTCGCAGTCGCGCCAAGTCCGTTAAGTCCGAGGGAGAACTCATAAGCCGAGTTCTTGCCGTTGTTGTCGTACTTACCGCCGGCGTAAAGCTCGCAGAATACAAGCTCCCAGTTCCATCTTTTCTCTTTCTCGTTGTATCCGAGAGGAACACCGCGTCCGTAGTCCTCAACCTCAATGGAGAGGTCCTTGAACTTCTTTACGATTATTCTTGTTCCGTAGCCCTCACGAGCCTCGTCAACGGAGTTTGCAAGTATCTCAATGAAGGAGTGCTGACAACCGATAAGATCGTCCGAGCCAAAGATGACCGCAGGTCTCTTCCTGACTCTTTCCGCACCCTTTAGCGACTTAATACTTTGATCGTCATATGCAGTTTTTCTTACTGTTTTTGTTGCCATATTAACCTCGCTACATAATTTTCCACTATTTATATTAACACAAGAATATTATTTTGTCAAGATAAGTGTACATAGGTTTTTATTTTTATGGCTTCCCTCGCGAGTGGGTAGCTTTCGGTGTAGGCGTAAGACGGGGGAGTTAGTAAAGGCTCTCACTTCGGGAGAGCTGTCGCAAAGCGACTGAGAGGGGTGACACAAGATGATGTGGTAGAATGAGAAGTTAAATGGAAAAGAGAGCGTGAGAGCGCTCCCTGGGTTAAAATACATAGATTGAAAAAAGTGCTTTACTTCTCACAGCTTATCCAGGTTTCAAGCTCATAGGAAATCTTCTCTTGACAACAAACTACATCCGATACTATAGCGTAAACCTTATAGTTAAGCTTCAGGCAAGTTGCGTACGCTGTATGATATTCTTCCGGAACACCACATATCTTTTCACCGTTAATGCAAAGCATTATAATATCTCTATCCTTTGGATCTTCCGAGTCAAAAACAACGTCCAGGCAGCGTCCCTGTGTAAGATAATCCGATAGCTTACGGTCGCGATACGTCTCATTAACCGTTATACGTTTTCTGATATACCTGTCATTTTCATTTTTTGGTGTAGTCTTAGGCATATTCTCGTCCGGTTCGGTCACTACCGGATTTTCACTCGGCTTCACCTCGGCATAATCATATAGTCTTTCCCTGCTTGAGCTCACAGAGCTTGATTGATTTTTTTCTTTTTCGGATGCTTTAAGCGCATGTGACGATTTCACATTATTCTGAAGTCTTTCTGCACGTGCATCAGCGGTGTTTTGCTTAAGATTTACAGAAGTCTTTACACGTTCGGTAGAAGAACCATGATTTACATCTGTTGTACTTCTTTGACCGGAATTGTTATGAACGGCTGCTCGATTCTTCCTCAAAGCTTCAGAAGCATGTCTATTTGATCGAATTGACTTTGATGTGCGGCGCACACGAATTCCCGCCTTGACTACATCCACAGGGCATGCGAAGATACTCATAAAACACGCAACCGTAAGAGCAAGCACACAGACTCCTCTTGAAGGCTTGTAACCAAGAAGTCGAGGAATACTGATAGAGGTTCTGTAATACCACCAATTGTAATTTGCTTTTTTGGGGTCTCTAAACCAGCCAACGCCTTTTCTGCCATACCAAGGGATAAACATACGGCGCAGAAAACGCTTCCACATTGAGCGAAACGCACCGACTATCTTCCAAAAAGAAGGCTTACGTATAATACTTCTCGCCATCTGTTTTCCCCTTTCTCTTTTTTGGTAATATTATAGCATTTCAGGTTGCATATGTCAATCTAATTAAGCAGGAGTTAAAAACTAATATAACAGCTAATAACTTATGTCCTTGACAAAAGTATTGCGGGTGGGTATAATTGTAGATGTAAAAACAATATTATACGGAGTAAATATGAAACTACTTATTGCATCGGATATACACGGAGATATAGAGAGCGCGAGGGTGATAATCGACGCTTTCGAGAAAGAGAATTGCGACAAGATACTGTTGCTCGGAGATATACTCTACCATGGGCCGAGGAACGATCTGCCCGGTAGATATGCACCGAAGGAGGTAATCGCCCTGCTCAACGGATACAAGGAAAAGATACTCGCGGTGAGGGGTAACTGTGACACAGAGGTCGACCAGATGGTGCTCGAGTTCCCTATCCTCGCGGACTATGCCTTACTTAGTCTGGACGGCCTTAGCATATATGCGACTCACGGTCACAACTACAACACAAAGACACCTCCGCCTATGGCTGAAGGAGATATTCTCCTGCACGGTCACACACACGTTATCAGAGCCGAGGAGTTCGGTAATAACAACACATACATCAATCCCGGTTCCATTACTCTGCCGAAGGAAAACTGTCCTCGCTCATACGTTGTTTACGAGGATAGAAAATTCAGCTTTTACAACATTGCCGGCGAATTAATTAAAACGAAAGAATTCTAAAAATTCAATATTAATTCAAGGGCAGAAATACAAATATCGCCTTACAAACGGATGAAGAAAGAGTGGGTATCACCTCTTTGCTTTCGTCCGTTTTTTTGCGTTTTCGCGAAGAACAAATTAACAAAAATCGTACTCTTGCATAGACTGAACGTATATCAAAAAAAGGGAGTTTTTTAGATGAAAGATTACGCATTTTACAACGGAATAATTACCCCTTACGACGCCTGCACAATTCCCCTTTCCGACCGATCTATATTCTTTGGCGACTCGGTATACGACGTGGTGCTCGGGCATAAAGGTGTGCCGTATCAATTAGAGGATCACCTCAATAGATTACTCACAAACGCCGAAAGGATCGGGCTGCGAAATATCCCTTGCAATACCGAGATAAGAGAAGCTATTGATCTTGTACTCAAGGAATCCGCAGCAGATGATTTTGTCCTATACATACAGCTCTCCGGCTATGGAAAAAGGCGGGAGCACCAAAGAGGAAGCGAAAAGGCAAATCTGCTTATAACGGTGACCGAGTCTGTTATACCGGATAAACTCTACTTTGTCGACGCAGTGACCGAGGTGGACAGAAGACACGGATACTGTGACGTGAAGACGACTAATCTGCTCCCTGCCGTATTATCCACCGGTACCGCTATAAAGGAAGGCGGTGAAGTGACTATATACGTTAGGGATGGTGTGGTGAGCGAATGTTCATCCGCCAACGTATCCTTCATCAAGAACAACGTCCTTGTCACACACCCGCTCGACTCAAATATACTCCCGGGAATATCCGAGAAAAACCTCGTAAGAGTGTGTAAGACTCTTGGAATCGGGCACGACGTTAGATACTTTTCTGAAAGAGAGCTCTTCAGCGCTGATGCGGTCTTTGTCACAAGTACGACAAAGCTGTTGAGACTATGTAGGAGAATTGATGGAATAGCACTGCCTACAGTCGGTTGCTCGGTAGCAAATACATTATTCTCCGATCTTCGACGGGAAATTATGTAAAATCGGGTATAAATCCGGCAGGATATGTCAAAGCAGGAAAAAGAATGTTAATTTTTTATCATTTTTTTATTTAAAAGGGTTGAAATCTGTTTTTTGATATGATATAATCGTCTTAATGCTTTACATTAATACGCACGTAAGTACACGTGTTCGCATATAATTTTTAGGAGGATATAAGAATGATCAAAAAACTTTCAAGCCTTCCCTTCTGCGGAACTGCCGAGCAGGAAGCTCGCCTCATGGAGGTTATCGCAAAGCATAAGCATGACAAGAGCCAGCTTATGACCGTAATGCAGGAAGCACAGGGAATCTACGAGTACCTTCCCATTGAGGTGCAGAAAATGATCGCCGAGGGAATGGACGTTCCGCTCGAAAAGGTATACGGTGTTGCAACCTTCTACGCGCAGTTCTCTCTCTCACCTAAGGGCAGCTATAACATTTCCGTTTGTCTCGGAACTGCTTGCTACGTTAAGGGCTCGGGCGACATCTACAACAAGCTCCAGGAGGTTCTCGGTATCGGCGGCGACGAATGTACACCCGACAGAAAGTTCTCTCTTACTGCTTGCCGTTGCATTGGTGCGTGCGGTCTTGCTCCGGTCCTTACTGTAAACGAAGAAGTTTACGGCCGTCTCGGTGTTGATGACGTAAACGATATAATCGCAAAGTACTCCTAATTCACTCTTTTGAATAGGACAAAGATATGAAAATCAAAGATATTCAACATTTGCTTGATGCAAAGCTCCTCTGCCACGGAGAAAACCTTGACACAGAAGTTACCTCAGCATTCGGCTGCGACCTTATGAGCGACGTACTCGCCTATGTCAAGGATCAGTGCGTTCTTCTCACCGGACTGGTGAACCCACAGGTCATTCGTACCGCCATTATGCTGGACATGGTATGTGTGGTATTCGTGCGCTCCAAGACTCCGACTGACGAAATCCTTAATCTTGCAAAGGAAAGCGGAATAGTTGTAATGAGTACTAACAAGACTCTTTATGAGTCTTGCGGTATAATCTACTCCGCAGGACTTAGCAGTAAGGAAATGGTGCAGTAATGCAGGAGCATCTCATATTCCGCTTTGATGTCGACGGTGAAGACTTTACCTCTGCCGGTCAGGCATCTGTACATGTAAAGAAGAATCTCAGGCAGATCGGAATTGACCCCGAAACTATCCGACGAGTTTCTATCGCTATGTACGAGGGCGAAATAAATATGGTTATCCACGCAGGCGGCGGTGTCGCTGAGGTCCACGTGTACGACGAGTACATAGAAATCATTCTTGACGACAGAGGCCCCGGAATTTCGGATATTGATAAGGCTATGCAGGAGGGCTACTCCACCGCATCCGACAACATCCGTTCTCTCGGCTTTGGCGCAGGTATGGGACTCCCCAACATGAAGAAGAATACCGACAAGCTCGATATATTCTCTACCGTTGGCGTAGGAACCAAAATAGTTATGCGAGTGAATTATAAAAATTAATAGGTGGAACTTTATGTATACTTACGAACACTCGGTTCTTTTGGATGAGAGTAAGTGTACCGGATGCACTACTTGCCTTAAGCATTGCCCAACCGAAGCAATACGTATTAAGGGCGGCCGCGCTGTGATCAATCCAAAGAGATGCATAGACTGCGGCGAATGTATCAGAGTTTGTCCTCACAAAGCAAAAAAAGCAGTATGCGGTAAGCTCTCCGACATGGAGAGATTCAAGTGGAAGATAGCTCTTCCCGCCCCCTCGCTGTACGGTCAGTTCGATAACCTTGAGGAGATCGACTACGTACTCGACGGACTCTTGAAGATAGGCTTTGACGACGTCTTTGAGGTATCAAAGGCGGCTGAGCTTGTCACCGCGTACACAAGAACCTACCTTAAGCTTGACGTAGTCAAGAAGCCCGCTATAAGCTCGGCGTGTCCGGTTATCTCAAGACTTATAAGCCTGAGATTCCCCTCGCTCTCGGAGCACATTATACATATGCTGCCTCCTATGGAGGTTGCGGCCAAGCTGGCTAAGGATAAGGCCCTCGCGGATCACCCGGAGCTTAAGCCCGAGGAAATCGGCGTATGCTTTATCTCCCCCTGCCCTGCAAAGGCAAGCTACGTTAAAAACGGCTTTGCTTCCTACAAGAGCTGTGTTGACGAGGTAGTTTCAATAAACGATATATATTTCCTTTTAATCGGTAAAATGAAGAAGAGCGACGACGTACCCCAGCTCTCCGAGTCCGGCCGTATTGGTATAGGCTGGGCGAGAAGCGGCGGTGAGGCGACGGCGATCTTCAACGACGACTATCTTGCCGCAGACGGTATAGATAACGTGATACGCGTGCTTGATCAGCTCGAGAACGGTAATATACCACCCGTAGAGTTTATTGAGCTTAATGCGTGCGCGGGCGGTTGCGTCGGAGGAGTTCTTACTATACAGAACCCCTTCATAGCAAGAGCAAGGCTGCAGACCCTGAGAAGATACCTTCCGGTATCCAAGAATCAGGTCAGCAAGGAGGATAGCGAATATATCCCCGAGCACTACCTCTTCGACGATCTGCCCGAATATATGCCCATATCAAGACTTAGCGACAGTATAGCAAAGTCTATGAGGATGCTTGCCGATATACACAGCTTCAAGGATACCCTTCCCGGTATAGATTGCGGCTCCTGCGGCTCGCCGACGTGCAGAGCCTTTGCAGAGGACGTTATCAAGGGATTGGCAGAGGTTGACGGCTGTCCGATAAAGGCGCTCAGAGAGATCAAGGAAGGACGGGACGCGTGATATGAACGTACAAGAGCTTATCAAAGTCGCTGACCTTAACATAGTTACTCTGCCTTCTCCCGAAAGGGAGGTTGAGGGTGCGTATATCGGAGATCTCTTAAGCTGGGTAATGGGCCGCGCATGTGAAAACAACGCGTGGATAACGATAATGTCTAACTCGAACATTGTAGCAGTAGCTACTCTTGCCGACGTCTCCTGCATAATTCTTGCAGAAGGTGTTACTCCCGATGAGGGCGTAACCGAGACTGCAGAGTCTAAAGGGGTAAATATTCTCTCCTCCCCTAAAAGCGCGTACGAGATTGCAAAGGCGCTTTTCAAGTCGGGGTTATGATGAGATTTACCTACGATCTGCATAATCACTCGTGTCTGTCTCCTTGTGCTGACAACGATAACACGCCGAACAATATCGCCGGAATGGCTTATCTGTCCGGAATAAAGATCGTTGCGCTCACGGACCACAACACAGCAAAGAACTGTCCTGCGTTTTTCGAGGCGGCAAAAAGGTACGGAATCATCCCCGTTGCGGGGCTCGAGCTGACAACGTCCGAGGATATTCACCTCGTATGTTTATTTGAAGAGCTTGACTCTGCCCTGAAATTTGATGAGTATTTGCAAAAAAGACGCGTTTTAATCAAAAACAGAACAGATATATTCGGTGATCAACTTATCATCAACTCTGAGGACGAGGTGATCGGACATGATGAGTATCTGCTGTCCAACGCGACTACCATCTCCTATGACGAAGCCCCAAAACTTGTATGTGAGTTTGGCGGCGTATGTTACCCTGCCCACATAGACAGGGACGCCAACGGAGTAATTGCAATTCTCGGTACTCTGCCCGAGTCACCCGACTTTTGCTGTGTAGAGATACACTCAAAGGACAAGATTCCCGAATTTAAGGAAAAATACGATCTATCGGACAAGCTAATAATCATAAGCTCCGACTCTCATTATCTGACCGATATAAATGAACCCGATAACTTTTTAGAGCTTGATGCAGATCCCGACTCACCCGAAGAGGTGAGGCGCGAGCTCTTTAAGCTAATAAATAAGATATGAAAGAAATATCGCTGAATATTCTCGACATTGCCGAGAACTCGGTTAAAGCGGGCGCGCCTCTAACCGAGATATACGTTGATGAAACAGGTGACGAGCTGATCCTCACCATTAAGGACAACGGTTGCGGCATGGACGAGGAGACGGTCAAGGCCGTCACAGATCCATTTTATACAACGAGAAAAACACGCAAGGTAGGACTTGGTATTCCCCTCTTGAAGCTCGCTTGCGAGCAGACGGGCGGATCGCTCACAATAACTTCGAGTACCGATGAAAAAGATCACGGAACGACCGTGAAGGCTGTTTTTCTTAAGAACCATATAGACTTTACGCCTCTTGGCGACGTAACCTCGAGTATAGTAACTCTCATCCAAGGTCACCCGACGGTGGATTTTCTCTTCCGCCATATAACAGACCGCGGTGAGGTCGAGCTCGACACACGCGAACTGAGAAGCGTGCTCGAGGACGTTCCCCTCGATACCTACGAGGTCATCGTATGGATACGGGACAACCTCAACGAGCAATATGAAGTTATCAAATAAAATTAAATAAAAAAGCAAACAGAGAAAGGACACAAAAATGAAATCTTTGGCTGAATTGCAGGCAATCAAAAACAAAATGAAGGACAAGGTTGTTCTTCGCGAGGGCTCAGGCGACGTTCGTGTTGTCGTAGGTATGGCTACCTGCGGTATCGCGGCAGGCGCAAGACCCGTTCTCAACGCTTTCGTTGAGGAGGTTAATGCTTCCGGCCTTAACCAGAAGGTTACCGTATCCCAGACCGGATGCGTTGGCCTCTGCCAGTACGAACCCATCGTAGAGATCTACGAGGCGGGCAAGGAGAAGGTCACCTACGTTAAGATGACCCCCGAAAAGGCAAAGACCGTTGTAGAAAAGCACCTTAAGAACGGTGAAATCGTATCCGAATTCACCCCCGCAAATGTATAAGGAGGTATTTAAGAAATGATTCGTGCACAAGTTCTTGTTTGTGGCGGTACAGGCTGTACCTCCTCAGGCAGTAGCAAGATCCAGGCCGCTTTCCAGGAAAACATCAAGGCTTTCGGCCTTGAGAACGAGGTTAAGCTCGTACAGACCGGTTGCTTCGGTCTCTGTGCTCTCGGCCCCGTTGTTATCGTATATCCCGACGGCACCTTCTACAGCCGTGTAACTCCCGAGGACGTTAAGGAGATCGTTGAGGAGCATCTTCTCAAGGGTCGTGTAGTTGAGCGTCTCGTATATGCAGATACCGGCGCAGAGGAGATCGTTGAGAAGGCAAGCGTATCTCTTAATGATACCGCTTTCTACAAGTCCCAGAAGCGTATCGTACTCCGTAACTGCGGTGTTATCGACCCCGACAATATCGAAGAGTACATAGCTATGGACGGTTACCAGGCTCTCGGTAAGGTTCTCACCGAGATGACTCCCGAGGAGGTAATCAAGGTAGTTTCCGATTCCGGTCTTCGCGGCAGAGGAGGCGGAGGCTTCCCAACCGGTAGAAAGTGGGCTCTCACCGCTCCCAACAAGGCAGACCAGAAGTACGTTGTATGTAATGCGGACGAGGGTGACCCCGGAGCATTCATGGACCGTTCTATCCTTGAGGGCGACCCCCACGCTCTTATTGAGGCAATGATCATCTGCGGTTACGCTATCGGCGCGACCAAGGGTTACGTTTACGTCCGTGCAGAGTACCCCATTGCGGTAAATAGACTCCAGCACGCTATCGACCAGGCTAAGGAATACGGCCTTCTCGGTAAGAATATATTCAACTCCGGCTTCGATTTCGACCTCGAGATCAGACTTGGCGCAGGCGCGTTTGTATGCGGTGAGGAGACCGCTCTTATGACCTCTATCGAGGGTAACCGCGGTGAGCCCCGTCCCCGTCCTCCGTATCCTGCAGTTAAGGGCCTTTACGGCAAGCCCACCGTTGAGAACAACGTTGAGACCTTCGCTAACATTCCCCAGATCATTCTTAACGGCGTAGAGTGGTTCACATCTATGGGTACTGAGAGATCCAAGGGTACTAAGGTATTCGCTCTCGGCGGTAAGATCGAGCACACCGGTCTTGTTGAGATCCCCATGGGTACTACCCTCCGTGAGATCATCTACGACATCGGCGGCGGTATCCCCAACGGCAAGAAGTTCAAGGCAGCTCAGACCGGTGGTCCCTCCGGCGGTTGTATCCCTGCTTCGCTTATCGACACCGAGGTTGACTACGATAACCTCGTTTCCATCGGTTGTATGATGGGCTCGGGCGGTCTTATCGTTATGGACGAGGACACCTGTATGGTTGATATGGCTAAGTTCTTCCTTGAGTTCACCGTTGACGAGTCCTGCGGTAAGTGTACTCCCTGCCGTGTAGGTACCAAGCGTCTTCTCGAGCTCCTTAACAAGATCACCGACGGTAACGGAACTCTCGAGGATATCGACAGACTCGAGGAGCTCTGCAACTACATCAAGGCTAACTCCCTTTGCGGTCTCGGACAGACTGCTCCCAACCCCGTTCTCGCTACCCTCAACTTCTTCCGCGACGAGTATATCGCTCACGTTGTAGACAAGAAGTGTCCCGCAGGGGTATGTAAGAACCTCCTCTCCTTCAACATTGATCAGGACAAGTGTATCGGCTGCGGCAAGTGCGCTAAGAACTGCCCTGTTGACGCTATCCACAAGACCGACTACGTTGCTCCCGGACACAAGCTTCCCTCCTACGAGATCGACACCGCTAAGTGTATCAAGTGCGGTGCTTGTATGGCCGGCTGTAAGTTCGGTGCAATTTCCAAGATATAATGAAAGGAGTACGCAAAAATGGAAATGCTTAATTGTAAAGTTAACGGTATTGCTGTAAGCGTACCCAAGGGCGCAACCATTCTTGAGGCTGCGCGCGCAGCAGGCGTAGAGATCCCTACCCTCTGCTATATGAAAGAAAAGAATGAGATCGGCGCTTGCCGTATCTGTGTTGTTGAGGCTACCGGCGCTCGCGGACTTGTTACCGCCTGCGTATACCCCGTAACCGAGGGTATGGAGATCAAGACCAACACCCAGAAGGTAAGAGAGGCTCGTAAGACTACTCTCGAGCTCATCCTCTCCACACACGACATGAGCTGTCTAAGCTGTGTAAGAAGCACCAACTGTGAGCTTCAGAAGCTCTGTCTTGAGTACGGTGTTGACCAGAACGCCTTCGGCGGCTTCAAGCCCACCTACGAGCTCGACTACTCCACTCCTCACCTCGTAAGAGATAACAACAAGTGTATCCTCTGCCGTAGATGTGTAGCAGTATGTAACGAGCAGTACGTATCGGTTATCGGCGCTAACAACCGCGGTATCGATACCTGCATCGGCCAGCCCTTCAATATGGATCTTGGCGAGACTCCCTGTATCTCCTGCGGTCAGTGTACCGCTGTATGTCCTACCGGCGCTCTCGTAGAGAGAGATGACACCGATAAGGTATGGGCAGCTCTTAACGATCCTACAAAGCACGTAGTGGTTCAGACCGCTCCCTCTATCCGCGCGACTCTCGGCGAGTGCTTCGATATGCCTATCGGAACCAATGTTGAGGGTAAGATGGTTGCCGCTCTCCGCAGAATCGGCTTTGAGAAGGTATTCGACACTAATACCGCGGCAGACTTCACTATCGTTGAGGAAGCAACCGAGCTTCTCGAGAGAGTTAAGAACGGCGGAACCCTTCCTATGATCACCTCCTGCTCTCCCGGTTGGGTTAAGTTCTGCGAACTCTACTACCCCGATTTCATCAATCACCTCTCCTCCTGCAAGTCTCCTCAGCAGATGGGCGGCGCGCTCATCAAGACCTACTGGGCTGATAAGATGGGATACGATCCTAAGGATATCTTCGTAGTTTCTATCATGCCCTGTACTGCAAAGAAGTTTGAGGTACAGAGAGAGGATATGTGTGCAGCAGGCGAAGGCATCGTTGACGTTGACGTTGCACTCACCACCCGTGAGCTTGCCCGTATGATCAAGAGAACCGGTCTTAAGTTCACCACTCTTCCCGACGAGGAGTTCGACAATCCTCTCGGCGTAGATACCGGCGCAGCAGTTATCTTCGGTGCTACAGGCGGTGTTATGGAGGCTGCTCTCAGAACCGCCAACGACGTTCTCACCGGCAAGGATAACGACTCCATCGAGTTCCACGAGGTAAGAGGTACCGACGGTCTTAAGGAGGCTACCTACAACATCGCAGGCCTTGAGATCAAGGTTGCCGTAGCAAGCGGCGCGTCTAACGCGAAGCTCGTTATGGACAAGATCGCAAAGGGCGAGGCAGACTGGACCTTCGTTGAGATCATGGGTTGTCCCGGCGGCTGTGTAAACGGCGGCGGTCAGCCTATCCAGCCTCAGCACGTACGTGATACCGTAGACCTCAAGGCAGAGAGAGCTAAGGCGCTCTACGCTCAGGACGAGGCTATGACTATGCGTAAGTCTCACCAGAACCCTATCATCAAGGAAGTATATGACAACTACTTCAAGGGTGGCTACGGCTGTCACAAGGCTCACCATACTCTCCACACTTCTTACGTTGCAAGAAAGAAGTACAACTAATATTTAGTTTTAAAAGGCACTGCGGATTTTTCTGCAGTGCCTTCGTTTTTTTCTATTGACTATTATTCTCGATTGTGGTATAATTAATTCGCTACACAAAACTTTATAATTTCTACACGAGATGCGCTCTATTTTTGATAGAGTGTTTTATTGCTATACTATTTCATCATAATGAATTTGGTAAAAACGCAAATTCCACTTGGTGAGTAGTGCAGTTTATCTCGTGAATCATTAAGTTTTGTGTAGCAGCAATCGGAGTTTGTGTTTTTCGGCGCGGCGCTTCGGTTGCCGCGCTTTTTGTTTTTTTAATAATATTTTTGGAGGACTGTATATGGAACTAAGGATCGATAAAAACGGAAAAATAACTATACCGAAAAAGCTACGCGATAAATACAACCTGCAGCCGGGCATCGAAATAATAATTACCGATTATGATCCTCAACTAAGAATGAGGCCCAAGCATGAATGTCCTGCTTGCAAAAAGGCGCTCCCTAAAGAATTATACGATAGAGGATCTTGCCTTGAGTGCCCTCCGCCTGAAAGAATAAAAATATACTAAAACTCACCCGCTCATTATATTAATATCTTTTTTAACAATAAAACAGGCTATCAATTGTCACAATGCTTCCGAGGGAGCATTCGATAAACGATAGCCTGTTTTATATTTAGTTGCGTTCGATCTGCTTTATTGCCTCGCTGACGTCCTTGGCATCTCTGACGTTCTCAATACCGTAAAGATGAGTGCTTACGCCTCTTCTTCCGCTGTAATGAACCTGGACCGTCGAGAACATAAACGACGTTGTGCCGTTTTTGTGGCTGAAGACCTGCATATTGGAGAGATCTCTGCCGTACCAGACGTCAACACGGCTTCCGCGCTTTCTGATTATCGCCTTGTCGGTGATAACGTATGCAGTATTCCTCTTCATAAGCTCGTTGATAATGAATCTTCCGCCAACCATATAGAGCCCAACGAGAACAAATGGCACGCCAAACAGAGCAAAAATACCTCCTGCCTGCATCGCCATGCTGATCCAGAACAGAGCAAAAATCGTGAAGAAAAGACCAAAAGGAATAGTTACGAGCTCGTCGGGGCGCACGGTTATTCCCTTTTCCGGTCTCCCCTTCCAAAGTACTCTGTCGCCGTAGCCGATATGCATGTCTGCAAAGCTGTAGTCGGTATCTGTATCCCAAGCCATTACTTTTTCACCTTCTTATACTTATCGCTCTCTACGTAATAGGTAGCCTCGCTGTCGGCTACGTGGAGAGCAAACGCGAGCGGAAACATCTCAAAGGCGGCAGAAACGTTGCGCTGATCCTCGGTAGAGGAGTAACCCATGTGGTACCTGATAGCAAATGCCTCTTCTCTCTTGAGCATCATATAGGGAGAGATCATATACACGCTCTTTTCACCGTGGCCGTAGGGGAGCTGATCATCATACTCAAAGGTGTCCACTCTCTGCCAAACGCCCTTCTCGTCCTTGACGTTTCTGAAGCCCTTTTTGTATACGTTGACCTTGCACAGATCGTGAAGAAGCGCCACGATAGCAAGCGACTCATCGCTGTACTCAAAGCCAAGGCTCTTGGCCTTCTCGGAGCTCATATATGCGACAAGGCAGTCATAAACGTTGAGCGAGTGATCAAGCAGACCGCCCTCGTAGGAGGAGTGGAAGCGCGAGCTCGCAGGAGCGGTAAAGAAGTCCGAATGAGGAGAAAGGAGGAACTGAAGGAGCTTATCCGAGCCCTCTCTGGTTATCTTGGACTTAAAGATCTCGATAAATCTCGCTTTATTGTCCTTTTTCTCGGGGTTATCGTTAAAAAGATTGTTTTCCATATTAATCTCCGGATAAATTTGTATTTACAGTATGATTTTAACATACTTTGATCGAAAAAACAATAGAAAAATCAGTTATTCAGGAATTCTTCTATTTTCTTGTATAATTTCTCGTCTGTCTGGTATGAGAAGTCGGTGCAGTCGACGTAAATGACCTCTCCGGGATACTCAACTGTGCGTAGATCATGAATCACAGCAACAAAGTCCTCAATACGCGATAAGTCCTGCGACTTGTGCACCGGGTGTCTGTTCTCGTTGAGTCGTTTGCAGAATCTTTGGTGCAAGGTAGCGCTATCGCCGTCAAAGACGATCGATAATATCTCGGTATCTCTAATTTTATCCTTTATCTTTGCAATCTCGTAGTCCTTGAAGTTAGATTCAAGGATCAAAGCGTTTCCCTCGGTTGATGCGAGGTACATCATAAGCTCAAAGGAGATGACCGAGAGCTTTTTGTTTTCTTCCCTGTTCGCGGTCGCAATGTTGTCGCCGAGTATTTCCTTCAGCCTATCCTTATTCACAACGGGTATATCAAATCGCTCACCGACGAGGTGTGAAAAGGTCGACTTTCCGCCTGCGAGAACACCGCCAATTAAAATCAGTTTTTTCATAGAATACTCCTATAGTTGTTTGCTATATTATAGCATAAACAGAAACGAAAATCAATGAGAGGAGGAAAAATAAAAAGCCGGCAGATAATTCTGCCGGCTTTAGAGCAAATAATATTGCTTTAGTTATTCTTAACGTGTACGTCGAGCTGGTTGAAGGGTATCTCAATACCTTCCTTATCAAAGGCAGTCTTGACAGCCTCGAGTACGTCAAAGTTTACGGTCCAATAGTCGGCGCTCTTTACCCAAACACGGGCAACGAGGTCGATGCTGCTGGCGCCGTGAGCTGTAACACGAACCATAGGCTCGGGATCCTTAAGAGCGAGCTCGTGAGAAGTGAGAATGTCCATAACAATTCCCTTTGCCTTCTCAAAGTCATCAGAGTAACCGATGGAGAAGGTGAAGTCTACTCTTCTTGTATCCTTAACAGAATAGTTGACGATTGTTCCGGAAGAGAGGGGTCCGTTGGGTATGTAGACAACCTTGTTATCTACTGTACGGATCTTGGTGGTGGTGATGTGAATATCCTCAACCGTACCGGAGTGGCCCTGAGCCTCGATGAAATCATCTACTCTGAAGGGGCGAGTGATAATGATGAGAATACCGCCTGCGAGGTTGGAGAGAGCGCCGTTAAGTGCAAGACCTATGCACGCACCAAGAGAAACGACGAGAGCCGCGAGTCCGCTGGTGTCGATACCAACGAAGCCTACGAGGCATATTGCGATGAGGCATTTGAGTCCGAGTCTGAAAATGTAAGCAAAGGTTCTGGCAAGGGTCTTATCAAGCTTTCCGTTATCGCCACTCTTCTCTATTCTTCTGGCAACAAAGTTAACAACCTTGAAGGAGATGAAGAGCAGAACAAGAGCAATAAGAAGACGGAGTCCGGCCGTGGTAGCCCAGCCAATGACAGTATTCAGGATGTTGTTTAATACCTGAGTCCAATCCATTTTTTCTTTTTCCTTTCTTTTGTTTTATTTAGAATCCGGCATTTCTGCCCGATAGTAAATACCATTTCTCAATATTTTACTTGTTTATTCTACAAAATGCACGCGCTTTTCGTCATACTGATCACGAGGCTCGGGAGACTCGGCAGGATGACCAATATGGATAATACCGAGTGGTACATGCTTCTCGGGAAGATCAAGTACTTCCCTAATTTTCTTCACCACTCTTGCTTGCGGGTGCGCACCGCACCAAACTGCACCGAGCCCGAGATCGGTCGCTCTTAAAAGGATGTTCTCGGTAGCCGCAGAGCAATCCTGAATCCAGTACTCCGCGAGCTGCATCGGCAGTGCCCTTGATAGATTGCCGCATACGACTATAGCAAGAGGCGAGTTAAACCTCGAGAAACGAGACGCCTTCTTTACTGCTGCGAGCTTTTCGCTGTTCTTGATAACGTAGAACTCCCAAGGAGTCTTGTTACAAGCGCTCGGACCACTCATAGCGGCATGGAGAAGCTCATCAATATACTCGTCCGATACCGCCTCATCAGTAAACTTTCTCACGCTTCTTCTTTTTAAAAGGGCTTCCTTAAGTTCCATATTAAGCTCCTTGAAAGTGATTTCTATCCTATTATTTAAAGTATATCACATTTTTTATCAAAATGCAATGGTAATGTTTGAAACCGATAAATTGAAATATGTGCGTTTACCGATCAAACTTGAATATCAGCGTCTCAATTGCATCAGCGACTCCGCCTTCACTGCAGGAAGACGTTATATAATCAGCAATGGATTTTATATATTCATCGGCATTTCCCATTGCTACTCCAATACCGGCATATGTTATCATATCCTCATCATTTATACTGTCGCCCATCGCGATAGACTGCTTGACATCTGAGCCAAAATGATCGCACACGATCTTCATACCCGTTGCTTTGTTGCAGCCATGTGTCGGGATCTCTACGTATTCGCGATGTGTATACACGACGCGGTCTCCGTTTTTCAGAATATCGATATCTCTCTCCGAAACCGGATTCATATATGTTATTTTGGTTACTGGCATATCCGCGTATTTTTCCAAAAACTCGTCCGTGGTATTAACAAATTCTTTCTGTCCTTGAATTTCCTTACCGTTCATAATAACAAGACGGTCAAGGCTTTCTGCAATAGTGAAAAATCCACGTTTTTCGCCAAAGCGCATCAGATATTCAACCTCGTCATTATTCATACGTGCAAGGTAGATCAATTCATTACCGATTGTTACGGCCGTTCCCATTCCTCCGACGATACCGTCAGGGCAAACCTTTTCAAGAACAATGCTTGGGATAATACATTGCATTCTTCCCGAATTAATGAAAACCTTATGTCCGCATTTTTTTGCTTTTGCTAAGGCATCTGCCGTTTTGCCAAGAACATCATGACCGTCATAAACCGTGCCGTCTACGTCAAGAAAAAGTATATATTTGTCTTTTGACAGTTTTTCCATAAACGCCTCCCGGTTTTTTCATACACATAAATACCTCGAAAAAATTGTTTTGTGTAAATATATTACCACATTTTGATCGCAATAGCAATATTTTTAAATCTATAAATTACTCGTATTTTTAATTTTGGCACCGTGGCGTGTGCTTGTCTTGATACAAGTCGGCTCGCTGTCGCTCGCCGAGACAAGCACACGCCACTAACAAAAAGAACACAAGAAAACATATAAAAATTAAAAACGGAAAACCAACCGAACGTCATCTGACAAAAGACTAAATCGCTAAAATTAAAGGTCGCAGAACGCGGAGTTGCCCGCTAGACCGCTGGGACAAACATCCGCGTATTCTTCTGCGACTCTTTTTAATTTATAACGCGATTTTAGAAACGCCTTATATCGTGAACGTCGGTGTGAGTTTTCCGTTTTTTTAAGAATATATCTTTAGCGTGTTAACATACTGACATAAATACGGCTTAATAATCACCATTCCTTGTTATAATATGAATTCAATATGCCCATAACAACCCCCTCCGGTCCTTTTAAGATCACTCTTACACATGAATGAAAAGTCTCGGATGAGAATTGTATATTTACACCATCCAGATTGCTTATTTGTTCGCAAAAGAATGCTGATATTTTTTGTGCATTGGTAAGATTTGCATTTATATCAATGATTGTGCACATTTCATTTGTTTGCTTTTTATTCTGTTTTAAGAAATCGAATACTATTGATTTTTTCTTTGCTTGTATACTCGGTTTTACATAAGGGTTTTGAAAGAACTCTCCTAATTCCTCTACGCTAAACCTCCAAACACCGTCATTTTTTTCTCCTTTTAAAACACCCATTGTGATATGGTTTCTAAGAGTTCTTGTTGTTAATCCGCTCATCAACGCCACTTCGTTAAGTGTGTAATATTTTTCCATAGAAATCTCCTGCACATATTATTTGAACCAAGCTTGGTCTAACTAAATAATACCACAAAGCAAATCATTATTCAATTTGAAATTAAACAACTTTTTCCTTTTTCTTTTTTGCAAAAATATTTTTAATGTGTTCAAAAGGTGAACAGGTTAGATTTTATAATTCACATTGACAAAGGAAAATTGATGATTAGAATTGTTTTTCTAAAATCAAAGCATCGTACTCTTTGCCATCTACAATGTGAGCACCCTTTATTCGTTTTATCTCGTAGAATCCAAGCTTTTTGGCACATCCTAACATCCTGAGATTTCCACTCCACGTTTGAAGAACAAAGCGGTTTTCACCTAAACTGCGATAATACTCCATCAGGGCTGTAAGGGCTCTCGTACCGATACCTTTTCCCCAACACTCCATTTCACAAATTTCAATTCCAATCTCTCTCACAGAATTGTTTTCAGGAGCATTTTTGCTCTGATCTATAGAATTCCAAGGGGTATTATTATAATCACTATCCAAATAGCAAGAAGAAACCAAGCCAATATGTCGCCCATCCACTTCAATTTCAAATCGCCAACGAATAGCGTTTTCTGGCATACTTTCCATTATTTCAATCATATCTGCTCGAAGCTCGTCTGGGTTAACCTTCTCCATAACCATCCAAGGCGTATCTTCGTAAAACCAAGCGGTATCTACATTAGTCCAACGAACCTCATCTTCAACATCAGTTAACTGATAATCTCGAAGAGTAATATCACCATAAACAATTTTCATTATCTATCTCCAATATGTTATTGCTTATTATCGAAAACATTATACCAAATCCCCACTTTAAAGTCAACATATTTGACGATAGCAGAATTTTTAAAAAATATTTCTAAACCTGACACAAGCTGTCAGGGTTAACCTATATAGTTAATTTTAACAAAATTCTCATTTATTTTTTTAATGGTGCAAAAACTCTTCACCTTTAAGATTTAGAATGATAGTTGTAAGAGAGCAAAGAGAATTTTGAGAGCTTGTGCATATTGGGAATATATGGGTGTATAGGTACGGCTTAAAAGTGGATAGTAAATGCTCAAAATTGGGTAGTAAATGAAGTGGACAACGCCTTTTTAATCTGTTAAGCTACTTTTGTCACCCTTGAAATCCCATTTCAGCTACGAATGCATCGAACACCCCTGCACAGTTCCTTCCATTTTAAAAAACTTTGGTGCTACAATCAAAACACGATTCACGCTAACGGTTATTTATTCCACGGTACTCTTGACACGAGCCTCTACGGAGCGAGGTGAATAGGCAAAGAAGCCAACCACCAAGCCCGTAGGGGCTTTCGTTTGCCTTTGGCAGAACAGCCTACCTCGCTCCTACTCGTGTCAAGAGTCTTTCGCGGCATAAACCGCCGTCAGTATAGACACCGAAAATACCATAAATAACAAAAAAGCCTAAACTGACTCAATGAATCAATTTAGGCTTAGAGTGGTGCGGGAGACGGGACTGTGACTCGCGGCGCGAACTGCGCGCCTTGGTCGTTCGCCGGGAAAACTCGTCCACCGGAAGAGTTTTCTACACGGCTCCTACTTCAAGTCCCACCTCCCTTATAAAGAAAAAACAACTCGAGATTAACTCGAGTTGTCTTTTCTTGGTGCGGGAGACGGGACTTGAACCCGTACGTTGGAAACACACGCCCCTCAAACGTGCGCGTCTGCCGATTCCGCCACTCCCGCGTGCGAAAGGTATTATACAACATATTTTCGTACTTGTCAAGGCATTTTGTCAAAAAAGTTACATTTAGAAAAAGTATTTTTAACAGTATATACATTGAAATGCGCGCGATATATGATATAATAGCAGTAAAGGTAGAGATATTTCTTTACCTACACTCGCAAAGGAGGAAGATTTTAGATGAAGACGATTAAACGTTTACTTGCGATGCTGCTTATTATCTCGGTTTTGTTGACTATGGCGAGCTGCTATATAATTTCAGGACAGAAGATGAGCCGTGTCAAAGGAACCTACAAGCTAACACACTATAGCTACACCCCCTCATACGAGCGTAAAGAGGGCTACACGCCCAATAGTAAAAACTACGTCGAGGACGAGGAATATCTGTATGAGGACTACCTCATTATTACCGGTACGAGTACAGGATACTATGTACATAAAGCGGTAGGCGAGGAGCCATACGTTAAAGAGATCACCCTTTCATATGAATATGACAGCGACGACTCATCAAAGGTTGAGTACGTTATATTCAACGATTCCATAACGGTCAACGAAAACAGCGGCATACATAGGCTGGGTGTGACTAGGAATAATCTCAATTATACCAAAAACGCTCTTGACTACACAGAGCTCTTTACAAAGAGACCTATGCGCTCCGAGGCCATCTCCGTTAGATGGGAGAGAGTAGACAGGGCTACCGATCTCTCCTACGTACAGGAGCAGATCGGATCGATGAAGAAGTACGACTATAAATCATATGCTTATCGCGGAATATATGAGCTTGTCTCGATCGCGGAGGTTGAAACCGGAAAAGTTCTTGAGAGTCAATATCAGTATCTCTTTTACGTGATAGACACGGCAGACGGTACCGCAGATGCTAAAGTCGTATATGCAACGAAGGAAAATCCGACCGAGAGGATCACCAAGACGGTTTCCATATCTAACGATTCCGGTGACTGGAGCAGGATAAGACTTGACGGTGCGGAATGGATCGCCGATCCGATATATAGCACCCATTATTACAATGAGCTCGACGGTATAAAGAGTTCTCTCACTTGTGTAAGTCAAAGCATAACGGATGACACTCTCGATTACATTATCGAGAGCAGATTGCCAAACGAATAATATCAAAGCAGGTAGGCTTTGCGTGTTCTCCGTTAAGGATAACACGCAATGAATTGCAAAAAGGTTGCATGAATTGACACTATGTGTCATGAATTGCAGTAAACTGCGTGAATTGCCCTACAGGCATGATATTCGTTGCAATTCAATTCATGGAGCAACGCGAGAATTCATGGCGAAGCCAATTCATGATGCGTCAGCATCAATTCATTCACAGAAAACAAACAGAGCAAGAATAGAAGGAAGTTTATCCTTTTACTCTTGCTCTCTTTCTGTTTGTTTAGGGGTTCCCCGAAGCGAAGTATGAGCTTTTGGGGTTCACGTATTTGGGTTTGGGCTTAGCCCAAAGTGTGTTTGACTAGTCAAATGCGATGCTCGCACTGCATTGAATATTCAAATTCTACGCTAAGAAATACGTTTAATAAATAATCCCGACATGCCTAAAAGCCTGTCGGGATTGTGTATATTTTAGAAATTGTAATTGGGATTAACGATCTTGCCGGTCTTAGAGGACTCAATGATAGCAAGACATGCCTCAACGGTCTTTGCACCCTCAATAATAGGAGTCTCGATCTCGGTGCCGTTTACAAGACAGTCTGCAAACGCCTTGAACTCTGCGTTGGCATTGTGGTTGTTGACCTGAACCTCAACCTCTTGAGGCTCGTGACCGCCTTCACCGTTCTCGTCTACGAGGAACACCTGCATTGTGGGAGAGGTGTTATCAAAGATAAGTGTTCCCTTGGTACCGTAAATACAGGTACGCATAGTGTAATTACGCTTACACGCGGTGGAAACAAACACCTTGCCCATAACGTTGCCGGGGAACTTGAGTATAGCAAGGTTAGCGTCATCGTAAGTAACTGCAGGAAGCAGCTTATGAGTACCGAGAGCATAAACCTCTGTGGGATCCTCTCCGATAAGCCATCTGAGAAGATCAACAGCGTGACAGCCACCGCCTACAACACCGTTACGTATGGGGTCGCTGCGCCAGTTCTTGGGATCGTGGTCAAACATGTGCTGATAATCGTGCGCATACTCGGACTCTGCAAAGTAGATCTCACCGATATCGCCTCTGTCTATGTACTCCTTAGCCTTAATAAACGCGGGAGTGAAGCGGCAGATCTGACCGATCATAAACTTGCACTCGGGGTGAGCGTTTACTGCGGCAACCATAGCCTCAAGATCTTCCCTGGTAAGGGCAAGGGGCTTCTCGCACATAATATGCTTACCTGCTGCGAGGCACTCTTCAACCTGTACTCTGTGCTGCTGATCGGGAGTGGCGATAAGAACCGCGTTGATCTCCTTATTATTTACGATATCGTGGTAGTCGGTCGTTCTCTTCTCTCTGGGGATACCGGTATCCTCACCAACCCTATCGAGAGTCTCGGGATTGATGTCGCAGATCATTCCTATCTCAGCACCGTAGTTAATAGCGCCCTTTAGGTGATGCGCGCCCATACCAAGACCGATAACACCAACAACTAACTTTTCAACCTTCATTTTCAAAACCTGCCTTTCGGTATTTTATTTACATAATGATTATATCAAATATACAACCTTTTTCAAATGATAAATCAATAACAAAAATATGGAAAATCGATAAAAAATGCAAAAAAGTAAGCCTTTTAGTTTTTAATTTTTCATTTTACTATTGAACTTATTTATCGTTGATGGTATAATAAAACAAAAGTGGGAGGTGAAAGAATGAGTAAAGGCACTCTTGACGAAATAGTAGAAATATTCTATATGGTCTCCGGAATGGATATATCGGTGGTCGACAGCGATTTTCACTCCCTGTCGGTAATGAGAAATAGAGAGGATATATGCACTCTTCTGCACCGTGAACGCTCGGCTATAGATAAATGCAGACTGTCCGATATCGAGCAGCTAAGCGCTACTAAGGAAACACTCTCTCCCATTCTCTACTCCTGCCCTTTCGGTATCACGGAGGTAATAGTACCTATCATACGTGATGGCGATCCGGTAGGATACATAATTGCAGCCATCGGAATAAAGAAAAACGAGGAACAAGCAGTACGTAATCTCTGTATCAATGGCAGAAGTGACAGTTACACCATCTCGGAGCAGATATCATCCGCGAGAAAGCTGACTGATGAGGAGGTCTCGGCATATTTCGAGACCCTTAAGATCTTTGCAGAATATATAGCAAACGACCCGTCTCTGATCAGTTCAAGCGAGAGTATCGGCCATCTTATAAAGAAATACATAAAGGACAACATCACAAGAAAGCTGACCTTACACGATCTGGCAAAAAATCTGCACTGCAGTACAGTAACTCTGACCGAGCACTTCAAACGGGAGTTCGGAATAACCATAAATGATTACATAGTAAGAAAACGTATGGACCTTGCCGAAAAACTGCTGCTTACGACAAATAAGCCGCTTAGAGAGGTGGCTGTCCTTACAGGATTTGCCGACGTTGAATACTTCTCAAGAACCTTCAAAAAGTACCACAGCATCTCCCCTGCCTCCTGGAGACGCGAGAGAGGAAAAACAAAGAATGATAATACGTAAAACACGCCCCGAGGATATCCTTAGCGTGATGGAGATATACGAGAGCGCAAGAGAATTTATGCGCAGTACGGGTAACCCCGAGCAATGGGCGGGAGGCTATCCTCCCCGAGAGCTGATAGAGGGTGACGTCCGTGACGGTCACTCCTACGTAGCAGTTGATGAAGGCGAAATAATCGGCACCTTTTTCTTCAAGATAGGAGATGATCCAACCTACCTAAGGATCGACGGAGGCGAGTGGATAAACGATGAAAAATATGGCGTCATTCACAGAATTGCGATGAAATATCAAGGCAGAGGTATAGCTTCGAAAATATACGACTACTGCTACGGTATCATAAATAATTTAAGAATCGACACTCATAAGGACAATTTACCGATGCAGCGTTCACTCGAAAAGAACGGGTTTTCCCGCAGGGGAATAATCTATATTCTCGGCGGTGACGAGCGCATAGCATATCAAAAAACGGAGTAATATGGAAAAGTATACAGAACGGGTACACTCCGTATCCGGTGAAATGAAAATACGTGACTACCTGAGGCGTAGGCTCGGGTTATCCGTATCTCTTATAGCCTGTGTCAAATACGACAACGTCAAGCTCAATGGCGAATACGTGCATATGAGAGCTCTCGTTAAGGACGGTGACGTGATAGAGATCACCCTGCCCGACGAGGAGAGCGAAAATATTGAGCCTATGAACGTGCCAATAGACGTAATATATGAGGATGACTATATCATAGCTGTAAACAAGCCTAAAAATATGCCCGTACATCCATCTCGCGGAAATCATCTGCCAACCTTGGCAAACGCTGTACGACACTACGTCGGCAAACCGTTTGTATTCAGAGCGGTAAACAGGCTTGACCGCGATACATCAGGTATTGTTCTTATTGCGAAGGACAGACTCAGCGGTGCAAAGCTGTATCAATCTATGAAGGAAAGAAAATTCAAAAAAACATATTTTGCTCACGTTGAAGGTGTTCCCACTCCGGATCACGGGATAATAAACGCGCCGATTGCCAGAGAGACCGAGGGAGGCATTAAGCGTGTGGTACGTGAAGACGGAAAGGAATGTATAACCGAATATGAGCTGATCGAAACGTATGAGGACGGTACCTCTCTCATAAAGCTCACCCCTCACACGGGAAGAACACATCAGATCAGAGTTCACATGGCCCACGTCGGACACCCACTCGTAAACGACTTCCTCTACGGTAAGAGAACAGATGAAACATATTCTCTGCACTGCGCCTCACTATCCTTCCCTCACCCATTTACCGGCAAAACAGTCATATTAGAAACAAAATAAACAAAAGCGAGGATATCCGAAATGGTATCCTCGCTTTTATTTATTTACTTTCCGAGAAGCCTCATAAGTCCGTCCTCGTCAAGAACGGTCACACCGAGCTCGTTGGCCTTTGTGAGCTTGGAGCCCGCCTCCTCGCCTGCTACAACGTACGAGGTCTTCTTGGACACGCTGCCCGAAACCTTTCCGCCTGCCTGCTTGATAAGTGCGGAGGCCTCGTCCCTGGTCATGGTAGGAAGCGTTCCCGTAAGGACGAAGGTAAGGCCTGCCAAGGTCTCCTCCCTCTCCTCTGCGGTAGCATCGGTTTTTACGCCGAGCTCTGTAAGTCTGTGGATAAGCTCAACCGAACGCTCATCGCGGAAGAACTCAACAAGAGCCATAGCGGTGATCTCTCCAATATCCTCGATAGCCGTGAAATCCTCGACGGACGCGTTCATACAAGTCTCTATCGTACGCATTTTTCTGGCAATAGATTCTGCGGCAACCTCGCCTACCTGTCTTACGCCTAAGGCGTAAAGGAGTCTTTCAAGGCCTCTATCCTTTGATTCCGATATAGCGTTCACAAGGTTTTCGGCGCTCTTTCTTCCCATTCTGTCGAGAGTCTCTATATCCTCTATCTTAAGCGTGTAGAGATCCGCAATATCCTTTATCTTACCGTTTGAGAGAAGAAGCTCTACGACCTGAGGGCCTAATCCGTCTATGTTCATAGCGCCTTTGGAAGCAAAATGAACTATTCCTCTTGCATTCTGCGCAGGACAGCCGGCATAAACGCAGCGAATAGCCGCACCGTCGCCGCACTCATCCCTGACTACAGGGTGACCGCAGGAGGGGCAAACGGAAGGCATCACGAACACCTGCTCGGTACCGTCACGCTCGCTCTTGACACTCTCGAGTATCTCGGGGATTATCTCACCCGCCTTACGGACTACAACGGCATCTCCTATCCTTATGTCTCTTTCGGTTATGAAATTGATGTTATGGAGCGTGGCTCTGGACACTGTCGTTCCCGCAAGCCTAACGGGCTCGAGATTGGCCGCAGGGGTGAGAACGCCGGTTCTACCTACTTGGATGTCTATTGAGAGGAGCTTGGTTTTCTTCTCCTCCGGCGGATACTTATAGGCAACCGCCCATTTTGGCGTGCTGGTTCCCTCTCCTACGGTACGTCTGCCTGCAAGATCGTTCACCTTGATAACTGCACCGTCCATATCGAAGGACAGCTCCGGACGCTTATCTCCGAGGTATCTGACGTGCTCGCTTACCGCATCAAAGCCCTTTGCCTTGACCGTCTCGGGAAGAACGGTAAATCCGAGCTCTTTAAGTCTCGCGAGCGTCTCAAGATGTGTTTTCGGCTTCCTGCCGTCGGTGTATATATCACCTTCCTGAAGATTAAAGACGAATATAGCAAGTCTTCGAGAGGCAGCGACCTTAGGATCAAGCTGGCGGAGCGATCCCGCGGCGGCGTTTCTCGGATTGGCAAAGAGGGCGAGCCCCTCCTCCTCTCTTACCTTATTTATCTGCTCAAATACGGCTCTGGGCATATATACCTCTCCGCGAACACAAAGATACGGCAGTGCTTCATTGAGCTCAAGCGGTATAGTCTTGACGGTCTTTAGGTTCTCTGTAACGTCCTCACCGACGAATCCGTCACCTCTGGTAGCGCCTCTGACAAATTTACCGTTCTCATAGATCAGCGATACGGAAAGTCCGTCTATTTTCGGTTCAACCGAATACTCCGCGCCGCCGAGTATGGAGTCTGTCTTTGAAATAAAATCCTCGAGCTCATCGTATGAGAACACGTCGGTAAGACTGCCCATCTGTACGTTATGCGTAAACTTCTCAAACTTGTCAAGCGCTCTGCCGCCTACACGCTTGGTGGGAGAGGTTGGAGAGTCGAGCTCAGGAAACTCGGCCTCAAGATCGCCGAGCTCACGGAACATCATATCGTATTCGTAGTCGGAGATAGCGGGAGCGTCGTTCTCATAGTAGAGCTTGGAGTTATATATAATCTGCTCTCTGAGATATTTAATTCTGCTTTCAGCTTCTTTAATATTCATTTTCTTTCCTTCCGGGAAGTATATATTTGCCCTTTTAGAATTATATATCCATTTTATCATTTCTAACGCTCTTTGTCAATCAAAACCTTAGAAGGTTTTACCGATTTTCTATTGACTTTTTGTTCGCGATGACTATAATAGTCCTTGAACGACAAAAAACGGAGGCAAAAACCGTGAAAAACAAGAGCGGAATCACACTGAAGCACTTTCTCTTGATCAATCTCGGCATACTGATGCTGGCGACAGGTATATATTTTTTCAAAGCACCCAACGGCTTTGCAACCGGCGGTGTCAGTGGCATCGCTATAATTCTGGCAAAGCTGCCGTTCAGTATAAATCTCGGTATAACACAATCGGTATATATGCTCTCGATCAACGTTGTATTGCTTATACTCGGTGTGATCATACTCGGTAAGAAATGCGGCCTACTCACTATATATTGCTCTCTTATGCTCTCGTTCGAAAACTTTATCCTTGAACTTCTATTACCGATTGAGACATTGAGCGGCGCACCCACTCTCACATCGCAACCTCTTATGGAGCTTGTGTACGCTGTTTTACTTACCGGTATAGGCTCCGCGATCCTCTTCCGTTACAAGGCATCCTCCGGAGGGACGGATATAGTGGCTCTCATACTGAAAAAGTACACCAATATGAACGTAAGCCAGGCCCTGCTCGTATCCGATCTCGTAATTGCAATGTCCACCTTCTTCGTCTACAGAAGCGCGTCTGTCGGACTCTACGCTATGCTCGGTCTGTTCGCAAAAGTATTCGTAATAGACGATATTCTCGACTCGCTCAATATGTGCAAAGCCTTCACCATCATCACAACTAAGCCTGACGAGATCGACGAATTTATCGTCAACGAGTTACATCACGGAGCAACAATGTATAAGGGCGAGGGAGTATATACACACGAAGACAAGCAGATAATCATAACTGTATGCAGACGAACCGAGGCACTGAGGCTGCGCCGAAAGGTAAAGGAAATAGATCCTTCCGCATTCATAATTATCACGAAGACAAGCGAGATAGCCGGTAAGGGCTTTCGCGATGCTCAATAGAAAAAATCACGACCTAACCCTCACTCTATGTGGTGAGAGATTCGGTCGTGATTTTCGTTTCTGCCGTATATTAAATTGGCAAAACTTATATTCCGAGTTTCTCGAGCGCTGCCATCTTGATAGATAGTACGAGTACCTCGCAAGCAAGAGAGAGCTCCTCATCGGTGGGATACGTTGGAGCCAAACGAAGATTGGAGTCATCGGGATCTATGCCGTACGGGAAGGTCGCGCCAACCGCCGTAAGCACAACACCGAGCGAGGAGGCAAGCTCGAACACTCTTTTTGCCGTGCCGGGCATGGCGTCGATGGAGATAAAGTAACCGCCGCGAGGCTCTGTCCATTCTGCTATACCAAGTCCGCGAAGGGAGTTAAGCGAGGCAAATGCAATGTCAAACTTCTTTTTGATAACGCTACCGAGAGTAAGCATATGCGCTCTGAGATTCTCGGGAGAATTAAAGAATCTTAAGTGTCTTAACTGATTTATCTTGTCATATCCGATGGTCTGAGCACCAAGATAAGGAGCTATCTGTCGACGGTTGTTCTCACTAGCTGCCATCAAGGCAACGCCTCCGCCGGGATATGTGACCTTTGATGTGGAGGAATAATAAAATACGCGATCCTCGGTCCCGTGTTTTCTTGCAACAGTGAATATATCTACAAGCTCATCGGCATCCTCCGAGAAGTCATGAATCGCATAGGCGTTATCCCACATTATACGGAAATCAGGCGCACCGCACTGCATAGTCACGAGGCGCTCTACAACCTCATCGGAATAGGTATAACCTGTAGGGTTGGAGTACTTTGGGATACACCATATGCCCTTTACCTTGGGATCACGGGCAAGGCGCTCTACCTCGTCCATATCCGGACCATCCTTACCCATTTTCACTGTAAGCATCTCAAAACCGAGCTTTTCAGTGATCCTGAAATGACGATCATATCCGGGAGCAACACAGATCCATTTAAGTCCCTTCTCCTGCGACCAAGGACGCTCGGAGCCATAAACACCGAACACCATAGCTCTCATAAGAGAGTCGAACATAAGCTGAAGCGAGGAGTTGCCTCCGACCATAATATCCTCTTTCCTGAGCCCCATGACATCGGCAAAAAATTCCTTCATTTCAGGAAGGCCGTCAACAATACCGTAATTACGGCAATCGAAGCCCTCGCGGGTTTTGTAGCTATCGGTAAGGTCAACTGTAAGCAATCCGTTGCTTATGTCCAACTGCGTGCCGTTGGGTTTACCTCTTGAAAGGTCAAGTGAAAGGCCCTTTGCCTTATATTCCTCATACGAGGCGGATAGCTCGCTGTATACTTTCCTTCTTTCGCAGGGCGAAAGTTCATTAAATCTTTTCATCATATTTCCTTTTCGTACATCTGTCAAAAAAGTTTTTTGCATTTTTGAAAAACAAAAAATTCATTTTCCGCAGCTGCGTTCTCATTATGTCCTCTATATTATATTACATGTTTGTTTTTTTTGCAAGTCATTTTGCAAAATTGATATTAAAATCTTGCATTTTCCCTCTTTTGACCAATTTTACAGGTATATTCGTCATTTTTTCTGTTTCTCTTGACAAAATAATATATTTGTTATATAATCTATGCTGTTAGAATATGTTTCGCGAAAGGTTTTAGTAAATTATTATGGCTGACAACAAGAAAATGGTTGAACAGATAACCTCGATGGACGAGGACTTTGCTAAATGGTATACAGATATCGTTAAAAAGGCCGACCTCATCGACTACTCAAGCGTAAAGGGCTGCATGATCATCCGTCCCTATGGATACGCTATCTGGGAGAATATCCAGAGAATACTTGACACTCGTTTCAAGGAGCTCGGTCACGAGAACGTGTATATGCCTATGTTTATCCCCGAGTCTCTGCTCCAAAAAGAGAAGGATCACGTTGAGGGCTTCGCTCCCGAGGTAGCCTGGGTAACACACGGCGGTAACGAGAAGCTCACAGAACGTCTTTGCGTTCGTCCTACATCCGAGACTCTCTTCTGCGAGCATTATGCAAACGTGATCAAATCCTACAGAGACCTCCCAAAGCTCTATAACCAGTGGTGCTCCGTTGTAAGATGGGAAAAGACCACCCGCCCCTTCCTTCGCTCGAGAGAATTCCTCTGGCAGGAGGGACACACTATGCACGCTACCGCACAGGAAGCGCGCGAGGAGACCGTACAGATGCTCAACGTATACGCCGACTTCCACGAAAAGGACCTTGCAATCCCTGTAATCAAGGGTGCAAAGACTCCCTCTGACAAGTTTGCGGGCGCTGAGGACACCTACTGTATCGAGGCTCTTATGCACGACGGTAAGGCACTGCAGGCAGCAACGTCGCACTATTTCGGTGATGGCTTTGCACGTGCATTTGATATAACCTTTACCTCAAAGGACAACAAGCTCGAATATCCACACCAGACCTCTTGGGGCTGTACCACCAGAATGATCGGCGGTATCATCATGACTCACGGCGACGACAACGGCCTCGTTCTCCCGCCCGCAGTAGCTCCCATTCAGGTGGTTATTATTCCCGTTGCTTTCCATAAGGAAGGCGTACTCGAGAAGGCAAACGAGATCAAGGACAGACTCGTCAAGGCAGGCGTACGCGTCAAGCTCGACGACTCCGATCAGTCTCCCGGATGGAAGTACTCCGAGTATGAGATGAAGGGTGTTCCGCTCCGCGTAGAGATCGGCCCCCGCGACATCGAAGGTGGCCAGTTCGTTGTAGTAACCAGACATAACCGACAGAAGACATTCGCTCCCATCGACCAGCTTGAAAAGATCATCGCGGACAAGCTCGTAGAAGTACGCGACGGAATGTACGAAAAGGCCCTCGCCAACCGCGAAAAGCGCACATACGCTTGCAAGAGCATAGACGAGATCAACTCCGCACTTACAAACGGTGACGGATTCGTCAAGGCTATGTGGTGCGGCGACGAGGAATGTGAGGACAAGGTCAAGGAGCTTACCGGTGTAGGCTCTCGCTGTGTTCCCTTCGAGCAGGAAAACATATCCGACACCTGCGTATGCTGTGGCAGAGCGGCAAAGAAGCTCGTATATTGGGGAAAAGCATACTAATATATTATATTAAAAAACGTCCGCATGGATCAGGATGAAAGGAGCGCTCGACAATGAAAAGCATCGTTACTTACAGAGAAGCAGACGGCACTATCATTAACTTCGAGGCTCATTCATCGCTGAAGTCTGCCGTCGAGCTGGCGAGATACTACGCAAAGGAAAAGAATTATCCCGACAGATACGTCGTATTTACCGACCGACTGACTAAGACAAAGATCTCGCCAAAGAAGGACGTAGAGGCGGAAGCAGAACTTGGTTTGTTTATGTCCTGCATTCTAAGGCCCTCTATCTTTCCCTCACAGGCATCTCTCCTCGGAGCTATGTCCACTGCTGCAATGGCAGTAGGACTTGAGGCTCATACCGATAAAAAGATAGGAATAGGATGGGTGAGCGACCTATACTGTGACGGTGTTAAAATCGGTTCCGTTGCTCTTGAAGGAAAGCTCGACAACTTTACCACATACGAGTACATTATCGTTTCTTTCAGCGCCCGACTCTCTAAGGACAACTTCCCACCGAGGCTGTCTGATATGGTAAAGAAGGTGTTTGAAAGTGAAAACACCTCCGTCAATATGATCATAGCAAGAGACATCCTCACAAAGTTCTTCCAGTTCTATCAAAGCTTGAAATCTCCTCATAAATTCATGAGTGAATACACACAGAGATTCGCTTTTAGAGGAAAGAAGGTAAAGTACTTCCGAGACGAGAAATGGAAGGCGCACAAGGTGCTCGGGGTTGACTCAAAAACAGGTGAGCTCATCATAGATAACGGAAAGGATCCGGATATCCGAGTAAGTTCCCCTGCCCTAATACAAAATCCAAAGAAAATCAGATAATTTCTCGCTCTGCCGACTTTATTGCGCGGCAGAGCGTTTTTTATTGATATAAAAGTATCTATATTCCAGACTTCACATAAGGTTAAAAGAAAGCTATTTCTTACTCGGCTTAGGAAAGGAGAGGAACATGAAAAAAGCGACCAAAAAAAGACTGATCGAGCTCCTCGAATTACTCTCGGGATCTGTGCTGCCGATAATATTCTGGATATCTATCATATTCGGATTCGACCTTCCGTACATAGCTGTGCTGACTATAATCGCTGCGGTACTCCACGAGCTCGGGCACTATATCGCGATAGCCTGCTTTTGTTCAAAAAGTGTAAGGATCAGAGGGCACACCTCAGGCTTCAGAATAAGGCGCTCTTCATCGCTCTCATACCTCAGGGAGATAGTGATACTCTTATCCGGTCCGACCGCTAATCTGTTAGTTTTTCTCCTTACTCTCCCTTTGGGTGACGCAATGGACGGATACCTTAAAGTGCTCGGGTACGTAAGTCTTGTGACCGGTCTCTCAAATCTTATGCCTATTGAGGGCTATGACGGATACGGGGCAATATGTGAGCTGTTCAAATACCTCGGTCGGGATCACCTGATACGAAAGCTGGAGGCAGCATCTTTTTTATTCTGTATAAGTATCACATTCGTCGCACTTTATCTTATCGAGAGATTCAGCGAGGGATGGTGGGTATTCGGTCTGTTTTTCTTTATGACGCTCTCAAAGTTAGCCAAATTTGGAAAAAGCGACATTTTTGAACGATAAACGAGAAAAACGGAGATTTTAAGAGTTTTTAAGAGCTTTTTGCGGTTTTATGCGCAAAAAATCACGGCTAATTTCGTCTAATCACGGCTAATTCAAAATATTTTTGAAAAAATTTGTCTAAAAGTATTGCAAAACTATATTGTTTTTGTTATAATGGCCGTATCAACACATTTGGTTAAAATGCGCACGAATTAGCACGTACGCGTATCTATTACTTTAAGAAAGGGTATAAGATTTCGAAAATGGCAAAGCTCATTGAGTTAAAAGGAATTTCAAAGTCTTATGACGGCGAAAAGGTAATCGATTCTATGAATCTGTATATCAGAGACAAGGAATTTATCACTCTTCTCGGTCCTTCCGGTTGCGGCAAGACAACAACCTTGCGTATTATCGGCGGTTTTGAAACTGCTGACGAAGGTCAGCTCTACTTTGACGGCGTGGAAATAAGCGACGTGCCCGCTCATAAAAGACACGTAAACACCGTTTTCCAAAAATATGCGCTGTTCCCTCACCTTAACGTTTATGAGAATATAGCGTTCCCCTTAAGATTGAAAAAGGTCAGCGAGGAAGAAATAAAAACTAAGGTCACCGAGATGCTCAAGATGGTGGCTCTCGTCGGTTTTGAAAACAAAAGCGTCAGCACCCTGTCGGGAGGCCAGCAGCAAAGAGTTGCCATTGCACGCGCCCTCGTAAGCCATCCGAGAGTTCTCCTGCTCGACGAGCCCCTCGGCGCGCTCGACCTAAAGCTCCGTAAGGATATGCAGAACGAGCTCAAAACCATACAGCAAGCTATAGGTATCACCTTCATATACGTAACTCACGATCAGGAGGAGGCACTCTCCATGTCCGACACGATCGTAGTTATGGCGGATGGCGAGATCCAGCAGATCGGTACGCCCACAGACATATACAACGAACCCAAGAACGCCTTTGTCGCGGACTTTATCGGTGAGAGTAATATTATTGACGGTATTATGCTTGAGGACAAAAAGGTCAAGCTTGCCTCCCACGTATTTGAGTGTGTGGACAGCGGCTATGAGCAGGGCGAGCCCGTAGACGTTGTAATCCGCCCCGAGGACGTCGATGTCGTAGCTCCCGAAAAGGGTATGCTGACCGGCAAGGTCACATCGGTAACCTTCAAGGGCGTACACTATGAGATAATCGTGGACATCAAGGGCTTCAAGTGGATGATACAGTCCACAGACTACGTTGCACCCGAGGCGACCATCGGAGTGTATATCGAGCCGGATGCTATACACATAATGAAGAAGTCGAAGTACTCCGGCAAGTTCGGTGACTATTCCTCCTTCTCCGATGAGATAGACCAGCTCTCCGACGCTGACGCAGCAGAGGAATTCTGATTTTTTAAAAATAATTTTTGTAAATGGAAGTGGAGCTCTCTTGCTCCCATAGGATATATGTGAAATGAAAAAGAAAAGGTCTATAATGCACTCGATTGCAGCGGCGCCCCATATATTTTGGGCAATTCTATTTATAGTTCTGCCGCTATTTATCGTTGTATTTTATGCTTTTACGGACGAAAGCGGAGCTTTTACCTTTGATAATCTTGCTTCTTTAAAGAATTATACAAAGCTCTTCGGCCTTTCGCTCGAGCTCTCGGTTCTCGCGACTTTTGTCTGCTTCCTTGTAGGCTATCCTCTTGCGTACATTATCGCAAGAGCACCCGCTAAAAGACAGAAGATCTACATAATGCTTCTTATGCTTCCTATGTGGACTAATCTGCTTATCAGAACCTACTCTATCATGGCTATACTAGACGATGGCGGATTTCTCAATCAACTCCTGAACACCGAGCTGCATATAATCGGTACAAAGGGAGCGGTCATCTTCGGTATGGTTTACGATTTCTTGCCTTATATGGTGCTTCCTATTTATACCTGTATATCAAAGATTGACAAGCATATGTGGGAGGCGGCGAGCGACCTCGGCTGTAATACATTCCAGGTAATCACCAAGGTAATCTTCCCTCTCTCGCTCTCGGGCGTTATCTCGGGAATAACTATGGTATTCGTACCCTCTATAAGCACCTTCTACATCTCGCAAAAGCTGGGCGGAGGTACTTTTGAGCTTATCGGTGATACAATTGAAAGACAGTTTGTCTCCGGCGCTCTCAACACCGGTGCGGCGATCTCTCTTGTTATGATGATACTTATCCTTATTTCGCTTGGAATTATGAATAAATTCAGCGATGCGGACGAAGGAGGTATAATCGTATGAAAAAACACCTCAGCACCGCATACCTTGTGCTAATATTCGGAATTCTGTATATTCCGATACTCACGCTCATTTTCTTCTCCTTCAATTCGGAGAACTCCACCGCAGTTTTCGGTGAATTCAGCTTCAGATGGTATAAGGAGCTCTTTAACTCTCCCGATACCTTCACAGCCCTCAGAAACACTCTCATTCTCGCTATATCCTCTGCGACCATAGCTACCGTTATCGGTACTGCTGCTGCAGAGGGCATCTACAAGATGAGGAGCAAGGTATTAAAGGCGACAATCAATTCGGTGACAAACATCCCGATGATGAACCCCGATATCGTTACCGGTATGTCGATGATGCTCTTCTTCGTAGTCGTTGCGGGTATTTTGCGCATCTCATACGACGATATGGGCTTTGTGGCTATGCTTATAGCTCACATAACCTTCTGCCTTCCTTACGTCATCCTCTCGGTGTTGCCGAGAATAACCGAGTTTGGCGACTCGCTCTCGGAGGCCGCGCTCGACCTTGGATGTACTCCCATGCAGGCCTTCTTCAAGGTAAAGCTGCCTAACATAATGCACGGAGTCGTTTCCGGCTTTGTTATGGCCTTCACTCTCTCGCTCGACGATTTCGTCATCTCCTACTTCGTCGGCTCCTCCAAGTTCCAGACCCTTCCCCTTCTCATATACTCTATGACTAAGAAGAAGGTTACTCCGGATATGTACGCGCTTTCAACTCTCATAATCATCACTATCTTCGCACTTCTTATTTTCTCTAACGTTAGAAGCGGACGCGAGGAGGAGAGAAGAAAGAGAAAGGCGGCAAGAAAATGAAGAAGCTGACAATCTTTATTATCCTCGTCGTTTGCCTCTCTGCCTTCCTTATGACGTCGTGCAAAAAGGAGGACGGAATAAAGGATACGGTCACCCTCAACGTATACAACTGGGGAGAATATATCTCCGACGGCTTTGAGGGTATGCCCGATACGAACGCCATGTTCGAGGAATACTTCAACACCAATTTGGCCGCAAAGTACGGCTTTAAGATCAAGGTAAACTACACCACCTACGCAACGAACGAGGACATGTACAGTAAGCTCTCGAGCGGCGCAGGCGATGGTGTATACGACGTTATCTTCCCCTCCGACTATATGCTCCAGCGTATGGCGGACGAGGGTATGCTCCACAGCTTCAACGTTGCCGAGGAGATACCCAACTATAAGTATATCATAGACGACTTCAAGGGTCTGTACTATGATACCGAGGAGCAATACTCCATACCCTATACCTACGGTATGGTAGGTATTATCTACAACCCTACTCTTATGGATCCCGAGGATCTGGATGAGAACGGGGAGATAAAGGACAAGTCCTGGTCTCTGCTCTGGAACAAGAAGTACTCGGGCAAGATACTCCAGTTCAACAATCCGAGAGACGCATTCGGCACTGCGATGTATTATCATAATATAGACGTCAATACCGCTGACAGAAGCAAGTGGGTCGAGGCACTCGGATATTTAAGAGAACAGAAGGAGATACTCCAGGGCTACGTAAACGACGAGATCTTCAACAAGATGACCACCGCCTCAGCGGCTATAGCCCCATACTTTGTAGGTGACTATGTCACTATGGCGTACGATAACGAGGATCTCAAGTTCTACTACCCCAAGGAGGGTACAAACGTCTTTGTAGATGCTATGTGTATACCTGAGTCCTCCTCCAATAAAGCGGTTGCAAAGGAATACATCAATTTTATGCTCTCCGAAGAGGCAGCTGTAGCAAACGCTATCTACGTCGGCTACGCTTCCCCTAACTCGTTGGTTATCGACAGCGAGGAATACCTCGACGAAATGGGCGAGGAGGCATACGACCTTCTCTACGGCAGCTCCTACGAGGAGCTCAACGCCAATTACGATTACGATCCCTACTACCACGGCTTCTCCAACGCTGATATATACGGCGACGATATGCAACAGTACGTGAACGGACTGTGGGAGCAGCTCAAGACCGAGACTGACGTTGAGGTATGGGTACACGTGAGCAGCATAACAATAGTTGTGGCTCTCCTTGCGGTGTGCTCATACAGTATTTACATTAAGAAAAAGCGCTCCAAGTTCTACAGACAAAGGGACAAGGACGCGAAAAAAGCATAAAGAAAAACGCACTTGCAGTATTGCAAGTGCGTTTTAATTATAACTTAAAATCGGGAATAAAGCTCTCAGACTGTGTGCCGTCCTCCTGTATGAAGGCGTTTACAACGCCTATGCGCTCCGCATAGTCAACGAGCTCGGAATACTCGGCATGAGTGACCTTTCTGTCAAGAGGAGACGTCATACCGGGCATGGGGGTGTACTGATTCATAAGACTTAAATAAATATTGCTTCCGTAGGTGTCATAGAGATACTTTACCGAGAGCTTGGCCTCGGCAAGGTGAGAGGGCAGAAGAAGGACTCTGACTATGACGCCGGAGCGCATTATTCCCTCTTCTATGACCGGCTCCGGGCGCTGTCTTACCATCTCGGCAATAGCCGCGCGGGCTACCAAAGGGTAATCCTTGGCGTAGGAGAGCTTCTCCGCACTCTCCGGCCGGTAATACTTCAGGTCGGGCAAATAAACGTCTATAAGGCCCTCAAGCGACCTAACCGTATCTACAGTATCGTAGCTGCCCGTGTTGTATACCGTAGGGATAGAAAGTCCATTATGGCGAGCAAGACGGATAGCCTCGGTAATACCGGGAGCAAAGTGCGTGGGAGTGACGAAGTTAATATTGTGAGCTCCTATTCTTTCGAGACGGAGCATATCCTCCGCGAGGCGTTCGGGACTATATTCCTCACCCACCGCGGAGCGGGATATACGTGCGTTCTGACAGTATACGCAACCGAGCGAGCAGCCCGAGAAAAATATAGTACCGGAACCGCGTGTGCCTGAGATAATGGGCTCCTCCCAAAAGTGGAGGGCGGCGCGTGTTACTCTCATAGTATCCAAGGAATGACAAAAGCCGACCCTGCCTGCGGTTCTGTCGACTCTGCACCGTCTTTCGCAAAGCTCACAGCGTGAATATAAACTTTTTGAGTGCATGGCGCCTCCTTCCCTAAAAAATGTGTTGACAAGCGATAGCTTATATGATATACTAAATCCGTTAATTTGATTTTATGATCGGAGATAAATTATGTCAGATAAAAGAAATGATTATATCTGTTGGGACGACTACTTTATGGGCGTATCCCTACTCGCGGCAGACCGCTCCAAGGATCCAAGCACACAGGTCGGCGCGTGTATCGTAAGTGACGACAACCGCATACTCTCGACCGGTTACAACGGCTTTCCCCAGGGTTGTTCCGACGACGAATTCCCCTGGAACAGAGATGAGAGCCAGGGCGAAACAAAGTATAATTTCGTGGTGCACGCCGAGCTTAACGCCATACTTAACGCAGGCGGAAAGTCTCTCTTTGGCTCACGTATCTTCGTATCCCTCTTCCCCTGTCACTAATGCGCAAAGGCAATCATACAGTCCGGCGTCAAGGAGGTAGTTTACCTCTCAGATAAGTATAACGGCACCGTATCCGATAACGCCTCCAAGCGTATGCTAAGAGCAGCCGGTGTAAAGCTCACGAAGATGAAGCCCACGAAGGCGCAGATCGTGTTGAATTTTGATATTGATTAATATTTCATAAACTGCCGTGTTAAATCACGGCAGTTTTGCTTTTATAGCTTTGCAAAATATTCTTTAATACTATTAAAATCTGCAGAAAAGCTACCCTGGATCATATTATCTCTACCGCCGCCACGGCCTAAAAGACTTGCATTGATCTGCTTATAGATCTTAGACAGATCGACGCTCTCGGACGTCATAATATACTTATAATCCCCATCGCCGCCCGTGAGGATAACGAGTACACCCGTGACCTTGGATTTAGCCAGATTGGCCACCTCGCGCATCTCGTCGGGTGTCATCTCGGGATAGTGGCAGACGAGGTTCCCTTCCGTACACGGAATGAGCTCTGCTTCAAGTCGGGCATTGTTAAGCCTTGCGGCCTTTAGCCTCGCCTTAAGCTCCTCATATGATCTCAAGAAGCTCTCGGCAGCAACTGCGACCGTGGGCTGTGGCTCGGAGAAAAGAGCCGAGGCCTTAAGCACGTTTGAGTACTTTTCACGGTAGTCATAGAGAGCGCGGTATCCTGCGGCAATATTGATCCTCGTGCCTCCCCTATGCTTTTCAAAATCAAGTATCTTGATAAGGCCTATCTCTCCGGTATATGAAACGTGCGGAGCACAGCAGGCGCAAAGATCGTATCCAACGATCTCAACAAGTCGGACGTTCTCGGTAAGATCGAGCTTTGATCTGTAATTGAGTGCGGAGAGCTCATCTGACGAGGGAAAATACGTTTTTACAGGAACGTTGTCAAAGACGGCGCGGTTGGCTATAAGCTCAACCTCATCAAGCTGCTCACGTGTGAGATATCCGTTAACGTCCATCGTCACCTCATATTTGCCGAGATGAAAGCCTACGTTGTCAAGGCCGAAGAGTCGGTTTATCGCTCCGCTGATGATATGCTCCGCGGTGTGACACTGCATTTTCTCAAAGCGGTCGGAAAAGTCTATCTTACAGTAGTAGCTCGCTCCGATCTCAAGAAGCGAGTCGACGAAATGCAAAATATTTCCGTCCTTTTCTCTAACGTCGAGGACCTTCGCAATTCCGATGAAGCCGATATCCGCGCTCTGCCCTCCCTCCTCGGGGAAAAAGGCGGTGCGATCAAGTATAACGGCATATTTTCCGTCAAGCTCGGTAAAATTGAGAACGGTGGCCTCAAATTCTTTTATATACGCATCAGTATAATACAGTTTTTCGGTCATTTCTACCTCACAATTTGTAGTCGTCAGAATTAAAGAGCGACCATGGGTAATCGGTAAGCTCGGGGAGCCTTGTAACGTCTATACTCTCTCCCGGCAAATCAACTGACAGATGCGAGGAGAAAAGAGCGAGACTGTGCGCTCTGTTGTCCTTACTGCCGTACTTACCATCCCCGGTTATCGGGTGGCCTACATGGGACATCTGCGCGCGTATCTGGTGGAAGCGTCCGGTCTCGAGAGTTACGTATGCGAGAGTTTTTGCTCCCTTTTCAGTATTGACGGTCTTTAATGCCCTATACGTAAGGCGAGCTTCCTTTACACCCGGCCTCTTACGGTCAACTATATATGCCTTGTTGAGCCTCGGATCCTTGAAGATGAGGTGCTCGAGCGCTCCGCCCTCGGTCTCTCCGTCCACTACAGCGTAATACTCCTTGGTGATAAGGCGATCCTTGACGTATTCCGAAAGGAGGGCGGCGTATCTCTTATTCCTTGCGAAAACGATAAGTCCGCCTACAACTCTGTCGAGTCGGTGAATAAGCCAAAGGGAGTCCTGCTCACCGAGAGCGCATAAAGCCTCGGAGGTGAGAGTCATAGCGTCGGGATCACCCGAGGGATCACTCTGTGAGGGTGTGCCTTGAGGCTTATAAATAACTACAGCGTTCTTTGATTTATAAAGTATTTCGACCACGGAGGCACCTCCCTTCAATGCTTTTTCTCTATTTTAACATAAAATGCGTAGGTTTTACAATAGATTTTATTATTTTTAAAGTTTTCTTTAAATTTTAGCGCACACGCTTGACAATAATGAGAAAAAGGGCTAAGATATGGATATAAATTTAAAGAGGCGGTTGTTATGGAATTCAGAACCGAATTGATCACGGATATACATGACGTAGACTACAACGGAGTGGCGAGAATGTCTTCGCTGATGAGATATATACAGAGCGCCGCGCAGACGCAGCTCACACTCAACGGTATGTCATACGAGCAATTAAAGGATATGAAGCGCGCATTTATACTCAGCAGGATAAAGATAGAGTTTAATGAGCCTGTAAGAGCGTATGAAAGAGTGTGCGCGGTAACCTACCCCTGTGAGAGCCGCGGATACAGCTTTTTACGTTGCTATGCGCTCGAGAAGGACGGCAAAACTATCGGCAGAGCTGTATCGGTATGGGCGCTGATCGATACGGAAACACGCTCTCTGGTCAGAGTAAACGATTTTGAGCTCGGGCTCGAAACACACGAGCCGCACAGTCTCGAGCTGACAAGGTTTTCCCTTCCCTCCGGTATACGCGAGGTAGGAACCTATACCGTGAACTACGGAGACCTCGACCAAAACTGCCATATGAACAACACAAGGTACCCGGATATGTACTCAAACTTCCTTCCACTTGACGGCAAGAGGATAAGGAGCATATCCATCAACTACAAAAACGAGGCTCCGAGAGGTGAAAGACTCCGTATTGAGAGAGCGGACGGAGCTGACGGATATACCTTCTACTTCAGAACCTTGCGCGAGGACGGTCAGGTCAACACCGAGGCAGAAGTCATTCTTGCGGATATATAAATATAATGACGGCATAGAGAAAAGGATTGTATTTCTTGCTCTTATGCCGTCATTTTTCCATATTATAGTGTTTGTTGAGTGTTTTTTCGACCTTTTTGGCCTGTAATGGGAGCCGGGAAAAACTTTGTTTATCCTAAGATGCCACGGCTCAACTTGCTATTTTAAGGCGAGTTATCCTATTTTATTGCATTTATGTCAATTTATGCAAAAATCTCGAGTTAAGTCGAAAATCGGTGTTAATTCTTCCCCATTTTTCTTTACGACACTAATCACGAGTTTATGGTACAATAAGATATCAAAAAAATAAGGGGCGAAAAATGGGCAAAACTGTTGTAACTGAAACGGTCATTAAGACCGAAACGCGTATGGAGGATGGAGCGAAATACGAATACTCGCTCGTGATGAGTGAGTCGAACAAGGTAGCGAGCTATCGCCTGCCTCTCTACTCCATCGAGATAAAGATGACGGACTCCGAGGGTAATGTGACCGAAGCAAGAACAAAGGAGATCTTTGCAGACGTCGGAAAGGCTATATCATTCTTCAGAAAGCTCTCGGAGAATCTGGCAACACCGCTTAACCTGCTTTACATACTCGAGGATGAGATGGCGTAAGAAAAACGCAAACAAAAAAGACACCCATAGGGTGTCTTTTTTACTTGCGAAAGAACAGTAAAAGTGGGTGTGATTTCACGCAGTTGCCTGCTCGACAAATTGGAATTTGATTATTTCATCAGAAATTCATACACTCTTTTATTGAAATCCTTAGCTTCTTCATACGCTGCATGTCCGTATTTGGGATACATATGTATTTCGCAGTTTAGTTTTTCTGCTATTTCAATGGATGCCTCGCCTGTGGTAATCTTAGCGGAACATAAAGCGTGGTTGCAGAACATACGGCACGAACGCCCCAACACCGCACACCACTTCCGTGTAGGTGTTTATATCCGTTATTTCAATCAAACCAAGCACGAGAACTACCTTGCATACCACATTCAAGATTTCAAGGACACCTTATCCCTCTGCCCAAATTGGGAGCTTGTGGACTTTTACATTGACGAGGGTGCATCTCCCCCAAATATGGAAAACGCAAA
>JAFTIN010000061.1 GCA_017456895.1 Clostridia bacterium | reverse complement strand
CCATGTTATCGGGGTGGAGGGTACGGCCTGTGCCGCCGCCGGAGGCAACGGAGAAGTACTTCTTGCCGTTCTCGTTACACCACTTCTTATAGGTTCCTGCAACGGGATGCTGGAATCTTGTGGGGTTGGTGGAGTTACCGGTGATGGAAACGCCAACGTTCTCAAGCTTCATGATAGCAACGCCCTCGGGAACGCTATCAGCGCCGAAGCAACGTACCTTTGCTCTGTCACCGTTCGAGTATGCGGTCTCGTTAACAACCTTTACAGTCTCGCTGTAAGGATCGAACTCGGTCTGAACGTAGGTGAAGCCGTTGATTCTGGAGATGATCATAGCGGCGTCCTTGCCAAGACCGTTAAGGCAAACGCGAAGAGGCTTAACTCTAACCTTGTTAGCGTTAAGAGCGATCTTAATTGCTCCCTCTGCAGCCGCAAAGGACTCGTGACCTGCAAGGAAGCAGAAGCACTCGGTGCTCTCGGAAAGGAGCATAGAGCCAAGGTTACCGTGTCCAAGACCAACCTGACGGTTCTCAGCAACGGAGCCGGGGATACAGAAGGACTGGAGGCCGATACCGATAGCTGCAGCAGCGTCAGCAGCCTTTACACAACCCTTCTTGATTGCGATAGCAGCACCAACTGTGTATGCCCAAACTGCGTTCTCAAAGCAGATAGGCTGGGTGCCTCTTACGATTGCGTCAACATCAATCCCCTTTGCAAGAGTGATGTCCTTGCACTCCTCGATGGAGTTAATGCCATATTCCTTAAGAGTAGCGAGAATTTTAGCTTCTCTTCTCTCGTAATTTTCAAACAATGCCATTGTACAACCTCCTATCACTCTTTACGAGGGTCAATGAACTTAACGGCGCCATCTTCCTTGGAGAATCTGCCGTAGTGACCCATAGACTTGTTGTATGCTGTTGTAGGATCGTCGCCCTTCTTGATAAAGTCGGTCATCTTACCAAGGTTAACGAACTCGTAACCGATTACCTGATCGTTAGCGTCGAGAGCCATTCTGGTAACGTAGCCCTCTGCCATCTCGAGGTAACGAACGCCCTTTGCAGCGGTACCGTACATGGTACCAACCTGAGAACGAGAGCCCTTACCAAGGTCCTCAAGTCCTGCGCCGATGGTAAGACCGCCCTCAGAGAATGCGGACTGAGTACGTCCGTATACGATCTGGAGGAAGAGCTCACGCATAGCGGTGTTGATTGCGTCACAAACAAGGTCGGTGTTAAGAGCCTCAAGAAGAGTCTTGCCCTGAAGGATCTCTGCAGCCATAGCCGCGGAGTGAGTCATACCGGAGCAACCGATAGTCTCAACGAGAGCCTCCTGAATAATGCCGTCCTTAACGTTAAGGGTAAGCTTGCATGCGCCCTGCTGGGGTGCGCACCAACCAATACCGTGTGTAAGACCGGAAATGTCGCTGATCTGCTTTGCCTTTACCCAAAGTCCCTCCTCGGGAATGGGAGCGGGACCGTGGTTAGGTCCTTTGGCAACTACGCACATGTTCTGTACTTCATGGGAGTAGATAAGTTCTGCCATAATTTTTATTCTCCTTTTTTTAAAATAACTAATCAAATAGTTTCTGAACCTCACGAGCATAACACTCGCCGATAAATCTCGCACCATTTTCATTTGGATGAACACCGTCGTCGGAATAATACATGGCGTGCGGCTGTATTTTAATCGCTTCTTCAAAGAGCTCGTCGAGCGGTATATACACATCGGCATACTTCTGCGCGAGATCTCTAATGGTAGGAAGAACGGTTTCGAGATCCTTTTTCATATGAGTCTTATCTGCAGCATCAAGAACATAAGGGGAAAGCATAACGATTTTAGCATTAGTTTCCCTCTTTATCCTCTCCAGTATCTCTCTGTAATTCAGAGCAATCTGGGCATCGGTCGTAGCGATGCGTGCAGGACCGTAGCGGTGCCAAATATCATTTATTCCTATGAGGATTGATATTACATCCGGCATAAATGCGATTCCGTCTGTATAAAGGCGGTCAAAAAGCTCAGACGTACGGTTACCGCTTATACCAAAATTGATAAACTCAAATTCGATATTTTTATTAGACTCAGCAATTATTTCAGCAGCATATTTGGGATATCCGTTGCCGAGCTCGTGATAATTTCTCTTATCCCTGCCCGCATCGGTTATACTATCACCCTGAAATAGTAGTTTTATTCTTTTCATTTAGTCTATGATCTCGCCGTATACAGTACCGAATGCGCAAGTTGCATTAGCTTCATCGGTATCGATGTGCATTGCGGGAGCGAAGTTTGCATTAACTCTTACCACTACGTCACCAAGAATAGCGGTACGCTCGGACTCAATCTTTACGGAAACGATCTGCTTATCCTGAACGCCCATCTCTGCTGCTGTCTCTGGAGTAAGGTGAATGTGACGCTTTGCGGCAATAACACCCTCGGTGAGCTCAAGCTCGTTACCGTTCTCGGGGTTAACAAGCTTACAAGCGCCGGAGCCTACAATGTCACCACTCTCACGAATGGGAGCAACAACTCCGATAGAACGAGCATCAGTAAGAGAAAGCTCTACCTGGCTTGCATTACGTGTAGGTCCAAGAATGGACGCCTTAAGCTTACCCTTGGGGCCAACTACTTCGAGCTTCTCAGCACAAGCATACTGACCCGGCTGGGAGAGATCCTTCTTGTTGGTAAGCTGATATCCTTCGCCAAAAAGAACATCAACTGCTTCACGGGAAAGGTGTATGTGTCTTGCGGATGTTTCAACTAAAACCTTTTTCATTTTAATAAACTCCTTTGTTTTTAAAATCACCATTGTTAATTATAACACAATCTTTACGTAAAATCAATGTATATTTTAAAAGAATATCGCAAAAACTAATAAAAAATTTTGGAGGATTTGCATATGCCTTTACAGATTGAAAAGCAAACTGCACAGCCATCGATCCAGAACAGCGCTGAAAACAATTTTTCGGGAGGGATTTTCTGTTTATCAATAATCGGACAAATAGAAGGCCATTATTCTTTAGACAGTAATACTAAGACAACAAAATACGATCACGTCATTCCCCTTCTCATCTCGCTCGAAGAAAGCAAGGATATAGAAGGGATACTCGTTGTATTGAATACACTCGGCGGCGACGTAGAGGCCGGACTCGCTATCGCAGAGCTTATTTCGAGCATGTCAAAGCCTACGGCATCTATAGTGCTTGGCGGAGGTCATTCAATAGGTGTGCCTCTGGCTGTGAGCACAACGAGGTCATTCATCGTGCCCAGCGCAACAATGACGATACACCCGGTTAGGACAAGCGGATTGATTCTCGGAGTATCACAAGCCTTTGACTACCTTGATAAAATGCAAGACAGAATAATAAGATTCATTACATCACATTCAAAAATGCAGGAACAATATCTCAGAGACGTTATGCACAGGACAGACGTGCTTGTAAACGATATAGGCTCAATACTTGATGGACAAGCAGCTGTAGACTGTGGGCTTATAGACGAGATAGGAGGAGTCAAAGAAGCAATAAAATATCTAAAAAGTTTTTCTAAAGATGGACAAAATGGGTTGTAAAATATCGAGAAATGTGATACAATATAGAAAAAGCATTGGAGGAAGTCAGTGAAAATATTAAAGAATATATTCGGTTCTAAGCCAAAGCAAAATACAAAATACGAGCCTAATACCTTGGCAGAAATGAACGGATCGCCTGATTTACGTCTTGCAACAGACAAGGAAAAAGAGGTTGATATTCCACTCCCGAAGAATGAAGAGGTGAAGAAGATCTCAAAGAGCTCTTCAAGATCAACGGTAAAGAAGACCTCAAACACAGCTGTGAAGTCCGCAGCGGAGAAAAAAGTTCCCGCCTCTTCTGCTAAGACTTCGGCTCAAGGCTCCGCATCAAAAGACCGGGTAGAAAAGCCGACTGCAACAAAGAAAACCGCCTCACCATCAAAATCAACCAGTAAGGAGTCAACCGTGAAAAAGACAACTGAAACCAAGAAAGCTACGTCTACCTCTTCGACCAAAAAGGTCGAGCCTAAGGCAAAATCAGAGACAAAAAAGGCTGCAGTAAAGCCTGCTACAGAGACAAAAAGATCCACTGCAAAATCCGCTGCAAAGCCCTCGGTTGAGGCTAAAAAAGAAGTGAAGGTCTCCTCTGCTTCCACTAAAAAAACCGACGCTACGGTTAAAAAGACCGCTTCGTACGGCGCCAAGAAAACGACAACCGCTTCAGCAGATGCAAAGAAAGCGACAAAGCCTGCTACAGATACCGCAAAGAAGGTCACCGCAAAGAAGGATACTACACCCAAGGACACCGACATAGTAACCGAGTCCAAGGCAACGAGATCAGGCAAGTTTGAGATCAAGAAATCCAAAGACGGAAGGTTCGTGTTCAACCTTTATGCGTCTAACAATGTTATTGTAGCAACTTCACAGGTTTACAGTTCCTCCACATCAGCGATAAACGGTATCAAGAGTGTAGTAGCTAACGCTGCCTCGGCTCAGATCGAGGATCAGAGTCTTAAAAAGGTTACGCCCGTTCCCTTCCCGAAGTGGGAGATATATCAGGACAAGGGTGAGCAGTATAGATTTAGGCTCTGCGCTTCAAACGGAAGCTGTGTTGTCCACTCGCAGGGATATACCTCTAAGGCGAACTGCAAAAAAGGAATTGAGAGTATCATCAAGTTTGCAAGCGATGCGGAGATCACCAAGGTATACCTTGATAAGAAGGATAAATAATTTTTTTTACATAAAAAAGGACGAGATTTCTCGTCCTTTTTTCTTTATTCATGCTCGAGGCTTGCCTCGGGCTTTTTTCTGTATCTGATAAGTCCAACGGTGAGTGAGATCTGGTTGAGAACCTCTCCGAGTACACCTCCGATGGCTCCGAGCCCGAATCTCGCATTAAAGCAAAGCCAACATATGGAGTCTCCGTACTTCCAAAGCCTATACTTATTTACATCAACACATGCAGACGCTATCGTACCGAAGATAGACGCAGCGACGGGAGCAAGATTCCAAAGATTCTCTTTAGGCTCAAGACCTGCAACTAACGTAAATATTGTATATGAAACAATAAAGGTGGCGCAGAGGATCGCGCAAGTGATGTACATAGGCTTTCCGCGCTTGCCATCGAGCTTCATATAGATAAAGTTTCTTATGACGTAGATAACGTTAAGAGTAACGGCAATTCCGCTTGCGTTAAATACGAAGGAGATCAGGAACAACACGTTTCCAATAGTCTGAAAAACTAAAAGAGGCTTCTTATTCTTAACCTGAAATGACACGATATTTACAAGCATACCAAGTATACTGAATATCATAGCCCAATTTTCGTTTGTCATTCTGCCCTCCTTTAAACTGTAATATTTTGATTTTATATATTAAAATATTTTATGCAATAAAAAATGCCCCGCTATTGCAGGACACCTTGTTTGGACTATTTGCTCATCACAAATATTCACAGAAAACCGAATAAACGAAATCTGAAACGAAGAAGCTCAAAATGTGCTTACTTGAACTAAGGATGTTCAAGCCCTCGGTCTATTAGTATCAGTCAACTGAACACATTACTGTGCTTACATCTCTGACCTATCAAACTCGTAGTCTACAAGTGACCTTACTCATTTAAAATGATGGGATATCTCATCTTGAGGTGTACTTCACGCTTAGATGCCTTCAGCGTT
>JAFTIN010000060.1 GCA_017456895.1 Clostridia bacterium | reverse complement strand
CACCGAGGCATCTAATGCCATTGAGGGCATCGTTACAACAAGCACTCGTATCCGTCAGCTGATGGGCGAGAAGACCACGCCGAGAAACCGTGACGAACAGGAGATTGCCGGTTACCGTGACGTGTTGATTATCATACACGAAAGCTTTGATGCTATTCCACTGACACCAAACTATATCCTTCAGCTTCACAAAATTCTTTATAGCCATATGAATAACCCTATGGCAGGAAGAACTAAGAGCGTTCAGAATTATATCAGCGCAACCTACCCAGACGGTCACATCGAAACGCTGTTTACACCTCTCGACCCCTTCGAGACACCAACGGCGCTCGAAACAATCTGCAATGAATATAACCATGTGATCGGCAATATGGAGCTTGAGCCGCTGATCGCTATTCCTACCTTTATACACGATTTCCTTTGTATCCATCCGTTCAATGACGGAAACGGCAGAATGAGCCGTTTGCTTACAACGCTCCTTCTTTACCGAAACGGCTTCTATGTAGGAAAGTATATCTCGCTTGAAGCCAAAATCGCAAAGAACAAGGATCTGTATTACGATGCTCTCTGCATGTCCCAGCAAGGTTGGCACGAGGGAGAAGCGGATGCAGTTCCGTTCATCAAATATATTCTCGGAACGATCCTTGCAGCATACAGAGATTTTGAAGACCGATTTGCACTTGTGGAAACCAAGCTATCCTCCCTTGAAATGGTGAGACGAGCAACAATGAATAAGATCGGTCGCTTCAAGAAGCAGGATATTATGGAGCTTTGTCCTTCACTCAGTTTAAGCTCCGTAGAGGGCGCGCTTCGCAAGCTCGTTGCCGAGGGTGAACTTGCGCGTGAGGGCAACGGAAAGAATACCTGCTACTATCGCCTCAAGTGATAACACCATTAAAAAGCGAATATTCCCTTAATACCGCGCCGATATTAAGGGAATAAATGCACAATTGGCTCTTTTGATGCCTCATTGTAGCAAATATTATGGTATTTTTCAAAGGCTCACAATAGTGAGCCTTCTTTTTTTGCCATCGGCAAAATGGTTCGAGATGAGATTTGAACCTCACGAGCTACGCTCTATGACCTGAGCATTCAAGCCCTACGGGCACAGAATGCTGTCGGGGTCTATGCTTGCCGTCATAGACGGCAACATACTGCGTCATTTTGCGTGTCCGACCGCAAAATAGCAGATAACTCTTCCCTACACTTTAATCCCATCTCCGCAACCAAAAAGAAAAGGTAGCTTTTTTACTCGGCAAAAAGCATTTTTTATTTTCTGTTGAAAAGTTAAAGGTTTTATGGTATAATTGATATAGCAAAGTGAAAGGTGGTAAGGATATGGCTCGTTATAAAGCAATTAAGCCTGTTTGGGAAAATCCGAAAGAAAAACAGGAGAAAAAAGAAGCCAGGAAAAAAGAAATCATATTCCGTACTTTTTCTTATATCTTTGTAGCTTTGTTGATTCTCGGCATCATCATAACCGGAACAAATTATGACAATGATATTATATTCGGTGTTGGATATATTACAATGAGTATCATTACTGTTTGGGCGATCATCTTTGTAACATACACGGAATTAAAAGGGTGGTACAAAAGTATTGCTTATTGGAGAAAGCGAGAAATTCTCACCGATAATTGTATTGATAAAGAAATTTTGAAAAATGACTTTTCAGAACATAGATTATTAATGATTTTTCTTGGCATGATTTTTCTTGGGCTTGCTGTGTATATGTTTGTTTTAGGTATCCGTTCGTTGCTTGGTATTAGGTGATATTAAATCAAAACCGCAAAATCTTCGCAAGACCTACTTCCTCCACAATCCCCCGAAAACCGAGGACGAGAAATACGCTTACGACATTATCGAAAAAGCGTATTGGATTAACGAGAAAAAATAGAAATGCTTGATTATAAAGAGAGAAAACAGTTGTTAGAGAAATATAACAAATATCTCAATTCATATAAAAAAATAATATTGCAAGGAGCACCATAATGACTGAATTAAAATATAGCGATTTGATTGCGAAAATACAGAAAAAGCGAAAATGGGTAATAGGGTTAACCATTGTTTCGGTTTTATTGGTTTTATTTTTTACTACACCAACACAATTGGAAATAATGGGAGAAACGATCATTGATTACAAGGGACTGAATCCCATTCTAATTGTGGTGTTGGTTCTTCTTTGCTTTTTCGTTGAATTGATAGCTTATGCTGTAGTTTCGTTGCCGTTGAACACGTCCATGGATCAAGAATGTGATCCTGAAAATCAGCTTATTTTGAATATGAACCTAAATAAGCAGAAAAATATCGATCATATATATGCCGTTGATTATTTGTATTTGGGAAACTATCAGGAAGCACTCAAATACGCAGAAAAAATGATTCAAAGTTCTAACGAGCAAATGGTTTTGGCGGGATTGTTTAACCAAGCAAGATGCGAGTTTTTCCTTGGCAATTACGATTCGTTTCGTCAAACAGTAGCACAATATGAAAGCAAATTATCCAGTTGTCAGAAGCTTAAACCAAAAACCAAGATTGCATATCAAAAAATCAATAATATCCTTAATTTGATGTGTGCCATTTCCGACAATGATATAGAAAAAATCAATGATCTTCGAAATAATGTTGAAGTCTGGAACACCTCAAAAGCTACGGAAGGATTTGTAAATTACATAAGAGGAGTTGCCGCATACAAAGTGGACGATAAAGAAGAAGCCATTTATAGATTTAAACTTGTAAAAGAAAATTGCTCGAAAACGGTTTTATCCGGACTTTCTGAGGAATATCTGTCATTGTTGAGATAAGCGGCATCAATTTTGGATGCACATCAAATTGCCTCAGATAGCCGAAACCCATTGATTTTATTGACTTTTCGCCGTGGCATCTAAATTGGCGGTACAACACAAATCCCCAAGGACTTGTCCTTGGGGATTACTTTTTCACTCTTCACTTTTTACTAAATCCTCGGGGATTTAGAAGTAATAAAGTATAGTATATGATAAGCGCCCGATGCACTTATTCTAATATTTCGCTACAGTTCAGCGTGGGGTCAAGACCGAAATCCTCCTGTAAGTTATATAGAAATACGTAATCGGGCGGCAGATCACCCGGGGTATATCCCGTATATTTCTTAAACACCCTGTTAAAATTCCTAATAGTATTAAATCCGCAACTTGCAGACACTTCGGTAACACTTAAATTTCCTACCTTAAGCTTTTCAATCGCTGCAGCTATTCTAACCGTATTGAGATATTGCGTGAAGGTCATACCGAAGAGCTTATGAAAAACCTTTGAAAAATACGGCTCGCTAAAATGCAAATAGCTTGCCGCCTCTGCAAACGTGATCGTGTCATACTCATTGCTGATCTTGGTACGGATCTCACGATATAGTTGAGGCATATGTAGATTTTTAAAGCTGACGTTCTCCCAGACCGATGTTGGCTCACTTCTAAACAACATAATAAAGAACTGCGTAGAAATGCTGTCTGCCATAATATCGCTATGGTCCATGCTTGAATAAATTTCCGAGTAGACACTGTTCAAAAACATCTCTACATTAATATGTTTATCTATGATCGGTGACAACAGCTTTCGTGAAGCAAATATATCTTTAAAATATTCGTTTTCCGCTTTCAGCACGGTAATAACAGCGGTCTCATCAGACCTGATAAAATGGATATCATTACTGTGAATGAATATGCAATCATTAGTATCCAGATTAAAAATATTCTCGTTGATGGAAACCGTTGCACTCCCCTCATTAATATATACCAACTCAAAGTCACTGTGATAATGCGATATATTATTAAGATTTCTGTATTTTGTACAGCTAATATGCGCTGTTCCCTTTGTTTTGCTTCCTTCGTATATTGCTTTTATTTTGATCGCCCCCTTTATTTTATTTTAGCATAAAGGATAACAAATGTCCATACTCAGAGAAAAACTTTCTTGAAAAAAACTTAAATCATATGTATAACTATAGTATAGGATATATCTGCAAATTTTACAAATCAAAAAACGAGGGAGAAAACGAATGATGAAAAGAAAATTCTGGTTGTTAGTAGGAAGTCAGACCCTATATGGCATCGACGTATTAAGAACGGTGGCAGAAAGAGCCGCTGAGATGGTGGAATATCTTAACGCAAGCGGTAGGCTTCCCTACGAGCTTGTTTACAAGGGAACGGCAAAGAGCAACGACGAAATATCGTCCGTTATCCGCGAGGCAAACTACGACGAGGAATGTACGGGCATCATCACTTGGTGCCACACTTTTTCGCCCTCGAAAATGTGGATAAACGGGCTTGCCGCTCTGCAAAAACCGTACTGTCATCTCGCTACGCAGTATAACCGTGAGATCCCCAACAATGAGATAGACATGGACTTTATGAATCTCAATCAAGCGGCACACGGTGACAGAGAGCACGGATTTATTGCTGCAAGACTTCGTATCCCCCGAAAGGTGATTGCAGGACATTGGCAAGACGAGAGTGTTATTGAAAAGCTCGGCAGTTGGATGAGGGCCTCTGTTGGCGTTGCAGTTTCAAAAGAGCTTAAGGTCATGCGCTTCGGTGATAATATGCGTGAGGTGGCTGTTACCGAAGGCGATAAAGTAGAGGTACAAATGAAGCTTGGTTGGCAAGTAAACACGTGGGCGGTCGGTGATCTTGTGAAAGAAATGAATTCCGTAACCGAGTCGGAAATAAACGCTCTTGTAACAGAATATAAGTCAAATTACGACATCGCAACCGAAAATATTGAAGCAATACGCTATCAAGCAAAAGAGGAAATTGCAATGGAGAAGATGCTTTCGCGCGAAGGATGCATTGCGTTTTCCAACACATTCCAAGATCTTTACGGAATGGAGCAGCTCCCCGGACTTGCATCACAGCACCTTATGTCAAAAGGATACGGCTACGGCGGTGAGGGAGACTGGAAGGTAGCGGCAATGACCGCCATTATGAAAGCAATGGGTGAGAATGAAAACGGCGCATCCTCATTTATGGAGGACTACACCTATCATCTCATCAAGGGCAGCGAATACATTCTCGGAGCGCATATGCTTGAGGTCTGCCCCAGTATCGCAGCAGGTAAACCGAGAATAGAGACGCATCACTTAGGTATAGGTATGAACGATAAAGATCCCGCAAGACTCGTATTTGAAGGCAAGGAAGGGTCAGCGATCGTAGTCAGCCTTGTGGATATGGGTGGCAGGCTCCGACTCATCTGTCAGGACGTCGAGTGTGTAAAGCCTATTATGGATATGCCCAATCTTCCCGTGGCGCGTGTTATGTGGAAACCTGCCCCCAACCTTTTAACAGGTATTGAATGCTGGATCACGGCGGGAGGAGCGCATCATACGGTGCTTTCATACGATGTAAGCGCAGAGCAAATGAAGGACTTTGCTAATATGATGCAGATCGAGTTCGTACATATCACAAAGGATACTACGGTTGAGTCACTTGAAGAAAAATTGATGATAGCAGACCTTGTGTGGAAGTTAAAATAAGGAGAAGCTTATGAAAAGGATATTGGGAATAGAGCTTGGCTCGACAAGAATAAAATCGGTGCTTATAGATGAGGGCGCAACCGTAATTTCCCAAGGCTCATATGAATGGGAAAATACTCTCGTTGATGGATTGTGGTCTTATTCCCTCGATAATGTAAAACAAGGTTTACAAATAAGTTTTTTAAGCCTTGCCGAGTCTTATAAAGAAAAATATGGTGAGCCACTTACTACAGTGGATGCAATAGGTGTCTCAGCCATGATGCACGGTTATCTTGCATTTGACAAAGATGACCGCCTTCTCGTCCCTTTCAGAACCTGGAGAAACACCAATACACAAAGTGCAGCAGATCAGCTCACGGAATTATTCAAGTTCAATATCCCTATGCGTTGGAGCGTATCGCACTACTATCAAGCGATACTTAACAAAGAACCTCACGTAAGGGATGTGGCCTTTCTCACCACGCTCGCAGGATACGTGCATTACAAGCTGACAGGTAAAAAGGTGCTTGGTATAGGCGACGCATCGGGAATGTTCCCGATAAGTGAAAACTGCTACGATCCGGATATGCTCGGCAAATTTAATCAAATTTTAGAAAAAAACGGAATAAAAACTCCGTTTGATCAGATTCTCCCCGACGTGCTCGTTGCAGGTGAGAATGCCGGAGTCCTTACAGCGGAAGGCGCAAAATGGCTCGACCCTACCGGAAATCTCAAGCCGGGCTGTGTGCTCTGCCCACCCGAAGGAGATGCCGGAACCGGAATGGTGGCAACAAATAGCATATCGCCAAAAACAGCAAACGTTTCTGCAGGAACATCGGCATTTCTTATGGCAGTTCTTGAAAATCCACTTCGCTCCTATTACAAGGAGATAGACATGGTCACGACGCCGGATGGCGCACACGTAGCCATGGTTCACGTTAATAATTTTACCTCTGAAATGAACGCTTGGACCAATCTCTTCGAGGAGGTTATTGCTCTCGGTAACGGATGTATAAGCCGCGGAGAGCTCTTTGACGCCTTGTACACAAAATCTTTTGAAGCGGATGAGGAGATCGGAGGGATCATAGGTTATAACTTCCTTTCCGGAGAGCCCATAGCAGGGGTGCTAAACGGGATTCCAATCATAGCAAGAATGCCTGAGGGAAAAATGAATCTTGCTAACTTTATGAAAATGCATATATACTCTTCGCTTGGTTCGCTCGCGCTCGGTTGCGAGATACTTGCAAAGGAAAAGGTAAAGATAGATAATGTGTACGGTCACGGAGGATTCTTTAAGACGCCTGTGGTTGGACAGAGCGCAATGTCCGCGGCAGTAGGGGCCCCCGTTACTGTTATGAGCAATGCAGGCGAAGGCGGAGCATGGGGAATTGCATTACTCGCTCTGTTTTCATATTGCGGCAAAAAGGATCTTGGCGCCTTTCTTGACGGTATTTTTTTAAACGTACAAAAATCAACGGTATCCGCGAGTGAGAAGGAAACAAAATCCTTTACCGGCTTTATGGAGAAATATAAAAAAGCGCTTGCCATTGAAAATTTAGCTGCGGAGGTGCTACGATGTTAGAGAATCTAAAGAAAAGAGTATTTGAACAAAATATCGCTCTTGCCGAACAAGGACTCGTCGTGCTTACATGGGGAAACGTTTCTGCTAAGGATGAAGAAACCAATCTCGTGGTTATAAAACCAAGTGGGGTGCCGTATAACACCATGAAGCCTGAGGATATGGTGGTAGTTGATCTTGACGGAAATACTGTGGAAGGAGATTACAAGCCCTCAAGTGACCTACCCACGCATCTGTGTCTTTATAAACAGTATCCTACGCTCGGCGGTATAGTACACACCCATTCAACCTATGCTACAGCATTCGCTCAAAGCGGCAGAGAGATCATCGCATACGGCACTACTCATGCAGATGCTTTCTACGGTAACGTACCATGTACCCGTGAGCTTACAAACGAAGAAATAGACGATGCTTATGAGTGGAATACAGGTAATGTGATAGCCGAAACCGTCACCGATATTGAAGCAATGCCTGCAATACTTGTAAAAAACCACGGTGTTTTCACATGGGGAAGCACGCCGGAGAAGGCTGTGGAGATCGCTGTCACTCTTGAAGAGGTGGCAAAAATAGCACTGCTTACAGAGCAATTAAACAGTAAAACTCCAAAAATAAAGCAACAATTACTTGATAAGCACTATTTCCGCAAGCATGGAAAAAATGCTTATTACGGACAAAAATAAGTCTTTCTTGCGACAAAAAAAGCCAATAACTGAAAAAGAGCATACACATAAGGTTTTTCCTTACGTGTGTGCTCTTTCTAATTATGATAAGAGTCGGGCGCAGACCATAATTCATTTGTCAGAACAAATGAAGCGCTCGCACTGAGCAAAGCTTCCATATTTTTCGATATAGACATCACTATTTAATCATTTTTTGCTCTTCCCTGTTTTTTTGCATATTGAAAAACGTCAACCGTGCACAATAATTTATACGAAAGTTCGTTTTAGCGAATTGTTAAAGTCGTCCAATATTCGTTTTAGCGAATAATTATTAAGTATGAGTATTTGCTTTTGCAAAAAAAATGCAAATCATACATAACATAACTGCAAAGCAAAATTCGATAAATCGCAATATAAACATGATATACGACAAAGCGAGAAATATCCTATCCTCACATTCTAAGATACTGTCCATTTACCCAATAATTTGGACAAAAAGAATTAACAAAATTACCCTTCCTGAGGCGTTCACAAAATTAAATAAATCCTGTATAATGTTTGTGGTATCAAAAAGGCAGTATGCAGGATTTTCATCGTATTGGAAATAATGCGGGCAAAATACGCGAAGAAGATATAAGGTACGTTGAACTCAAAGCCAAAATATAAATAAACAAAGGAGATAAATTATGAAAAAAATATGTACGGTAGTATTACTTTTGGTATTCACGCTCGGTATTGTCGGTTGCAATAATAAATCTGAAATTCCGACGATTGAAGATATTAAGACGAGCTTTTATACCGATGATGAGCTTGAGGGGATGCTCCGCCGTGTCAAGCGCGAGGAGTTGATCAAAGCGTGGGGAGAACCCACCAGACACATTGACAGTGAGAACGAGGACGTGTGGGTTCTTGACGAAGCTAAGGCGCTTATCGTATCCTACACTCTCGGAGGAAGAGTCGACGACGTGGATATTGAGGATTAATTCCCGATCTCAAAACAGCTTCCCTATAATAAAACGTGAGCGGTAACTTTGGCTTTCGCCTTACCGCTCACTTTTTTTACGTTATTTTATCTTTTGCCACACTGTGACAAGGGAGTCGTTGTCGTCAAAGTTCTTCCCCGATCTTGAATAGTCGGTCAGGATCACTTTTCCCTCTCCCGCCTCAATCTCATAGGCTATATTACTTGCGAATTTATCGTTGCTTACACGCCTTGCGCGTATACTTTTTCCGTCCTTCGCCCTTACATCAATGGGCGAATTTATATTGATGAGCCTCGAGTCCATAGCGAGAGCAATCGGGCCCTTAGTGAAGGCTATTTTACCGTTTATCAGCCGCATTTTTACCGGCGCTCTAAAGCTGACGGTCAGCCTGTCCTTACACCACGCTCTGTTAATGTGTAGATAGCCGTCCGCAGTGTCTGCTACGATCTCTTCTCCGTTGATCTTCACGGTAAAACCTACTGCCCAGGTGGGAACGCGAAGGGATATCTCAAAGCTCTCTCCCTTCCCGTCAATACTAATTCGCGCTCCATTCGATTCGTATGGGTTTGCGCGCATTGAAAGGCGTACTCTCTTATCACCCACCTTGGTCGAGACCTTACAATCGGAGTACATATTGACGGCAAAGCCCTCCTCCGAGCGCAAAACGGGAACGAGACCCATAATAGCCGTGCCTGCGCTGCCAATACATACGCAACAGCCGTAGCACCTGCCCTCTCCGATAAACTGAACTCCGCCACACCTTTTTCCGCGCCTGTCGCGGTACAGGGGGCTGTAGCTGTCGAACGGGAAGGACTCGTGATCGTCGATCATCACCATCCTGCCGCCATCGAGCCAGGTCCTGACGACTGTACGGCGCATTGTCTGTTTTCCGTCGTTCACCGCTCCGTACATAGCGTTAAGACCGCTCTTTTCGATATACTCGGCGTACTTTGGCTTGCCGGTAAGCAACAGTAGCTTAGCGCACAGCTTCATAAAGGTGACGGTGACGCAGGTCTCCTGCATAACGACGTCAGATGCAGGCTCTGTCTGTGTCACGGCGGAATTATCAAGGAACTCATGCTTACAGCCTGCACCGCCTATTATTGTGATATCCGTCCTTACGAGCATATCCACAAAGCTCTCGACCGCCATTAAGTGTTCGGAGTTGCCTGTATATTTATAATACTCGAGAACACCCTCAAAGCAGCTCATCATCTCATAGGCCTTGGTCACGGGAAACTGATAGGGATATACGTCCCCTTTAAGACAAAGTCCAACCAGATCGGTGCCGCGGCACATTCCGGTCGAAACGATATATCCCGAGTAATCGAGGTACCTATCATCTCCGGTAATAGAGTACATTCTCACAAAAGCCTCGAGAATGGAGGCCGAGTTCATCGCACCGATATGCTCCGAGGTATCGAGTATACCTATTTTTCCCTCCCCTTCACCGACCTTGGCCATAATATAGTGGGCGTGGCGTATAAGAGCCTTTTTTATTTTATCTTTAAGAGCTCTGCTCTTACATATATCGTAAAAGTATGCCATACCGAGTATGACGTACTTTCTCGCCCACATATCCCAAGAGCGAAATTCGGTATCCTGCGAGTAGGTCGAGAATCTGCCGAGGCTATCCTGTGTTGATAGCATATCTTCCACCGTATCGACGAGTATCGCGTATAGCTTCTCATTCTTAGTAGCGCGATACGTCAGAGCGGCACCTCGCATCATCTTGCCCCAATACTCGCCGCGCCAGCCGTTGTTGATGCCGTCCTCACACCTGCGAAACTGATCGACAAGAAGCGACCAGGTCCCCGAGTCAAGGAGCTGCTCCTCGGTGATATATTCAATTATTTCTGCGCCATAGCCTCCAAGGTGTATTTCACCCGGAGCGAGAGTCTTAAGCTTTGTATCTATCATTAGTCGGTTTTCTCATTTTCGTTAAGTAGTTTCGAGAAGACTCTGTAGGTAGAGTACGTCCAGCCGAGCATAGCGGGAGTCTCGTACTCGGCAAGAGCGTCAGCGCTCCCCCTCACTACGTCATACTTCTCCCACAGATGTCCTGTTTCTCTGAAACAAGCTTCCATAAGTGAAAGGAACTTTGAGGCTATTCTCCTTGCCTCGTCAACGTATCCGTATTTAAGCAGTCCGAAGACTATGATCTGCTGCATGGGAGGCCAACCGTTGGGATATCCCCACTGGAAGGTGCCTTTTATCTCATCGCACCTTACCGACGTGAGTGTGCCGTAGTCGGTCTCGAGAAGACAGAGCTTATCCTTAGCCGCTCTCGCCTCCTCCTCAGTCGCTAAGCCGAAGTAAAGAGGATAGTAGGATGCGGCGGAGAATATCTTGGATAACTCGTTATTCCTAAGATCGTAATCGTAAAATACGCCGTCATCTCCCTTAAGATATCTTCTCATAAGAGAGGCGCGCGTTTCCTTTCTTGACCTCCATATCGATGCATCGTCATCGCGACCGAGCTCTCTCATAAAGAACTCCATATTATCCTCTATCGAATAAATCAAGGAATTAAGGTCAGGCACGGCGTAATCGTAGGCACGATAGGTCATACGCGGATTGATATCCCAACCGCTCTCGCCGACTGCGTAAAGGCCGCGCGCCAGCTCACCGTAGGTGGCGTCAGGCGTATATCCAAGGCGAGTGGCAAGGATATCCACAGCTCTTTGCTTCTGACTGTCGGATATGGGCATCACCGCATCGTAATGCGAGAGCCCTATCTTGCTCCCTCTTTCATTTGTATAGAAACGATACTCCTTCTCTACTGCGCCAAGCTGTGTAAGAAGCCACTCTCTGTCGTGAGTAACATCGTAGATTTCTCTGATTGCCTGAGATAAAAAGGGAGGCTGTGAGTTATTAATAAATTCAGCTCTATTGCCGTTCAAGACAAAGCCGAAGCGTTCAGCCATAGCTGAGAGATTTTCAACGTTATTTTTAGCCTGCATTACGTCACCGTCAAGAATAAGCCCACGGTTGGTAAAGTAGGTGTCCCAGTAATACATTTCCTGGAACATACCCGAGGCGCAAGGAACGTTATAGGGCTTTGGCAAAGCGAAGAAGGGATAGTTATCCTCCTTACACTCTCTGATCGTCCTTGGAAGATTGTCTTTTATGTACTTGTTGATCATATTGTACCTCGAGTGTTTTTTGCCTGATTTAGTCAAGCTTTGGTATAATAAAGGGACGGTAGGAACGTGAGCGTAAATGACTCTGTCCAACCGAAAAAAAGAAGAACGGAGAGACGTTATGAAGAAAAGAAAAAGCAGCTTTGAAGAATATCTACGGAAGGAGAATCTCTCGGACAACACGGTCGAGGCATACCTCTGGACCGTTGAGTACTTCAACTCGCACTACGAATCACTCTGCAAGGAAAATCTCCTGGCCTACAAGGGGTATCTGACCGAATACTTCAAGCCGAAGACGGCAAACCTTAGGATCCAGGCCATGAACAAGTACTTAGCCTTTGTCGGCAAGGAATCCTTGCGAATCAAATCGGTGAAGGTACAGCAAAAGACCTTCCTCGAAAACGTAATAAGCAACGCCGACTACCTATTCCTGAAGGAGTGCCTAAAAAAAGACGGAAACTACGAGTGGTACTTCGTCGTATGGTTTCTCGGAGCTACGGGAGCAAGAATCGGCGAGCTGATCAAGATAAAGATAGAGCACGTAAGGTGCGGATATCTGGACGTATACGGCAAGGGCGGAAAGCTCCGCCGCCTATACATACCGAAAATGCTCAGAGAGGAAACGCTCGAATGGCTAGCCAAGGTGGATAGGAGCTCGGGCTACCTCTTCTTAAACAGATACGGAGAGAGGATAAGCACCAGAGGAATCTCTCACCAGCTAAAAGCCTTTGCAACGGAGTACGGACTTGATCCGAAGGTGGTATATCCCCACTCCTTCCGCCACAGGTATGCAAAGAACTTCCTCGAAAGGTTCAACGATATCGCCCTGCTCGCCGACCTTATGGGGCACGAGAGCATAGAGACGACGAGAATCTACCTAAGACGTACTGCGGGTGAGCAGCAGTCTATAGTCGACGAGGTCGTGACTTGGTAGTCTGAAAAGCAAAAGAAAGCAACCGCATTTTTGGCGGTTGCTTTCTCTATATCGTCAAAAATGACAATTAAAGTTTATAAATTATGTAATTACGACATCATTGCGCCGAAGGGCAGGAAGGACAGAGCGCAGAGTCTGAAGCACTTCTTACCGAAGGGGATGCCGATAATAGTGATGCAAAGAGCTACACCTACGAGAAGGTGAACAAGGGCAAGCTCTGCACCGCCGAAGAATATCCAGATAAGGTTGAGGATGGGGTGACGGTCAAAGTCGGTCTGCATACTGCGACCGAAGGGCCAGATAGCATAACGAGCGATCTTGATATACTGAAGGCCGAACGGAATACCGATAATGGTAATACAGAGGGCTACGCCGATAACAAAGTGGACAACTGCCATCCAGAAGCCGTAAATCAAGAACCAAATGAGATTGCCTATTAACTTCATAATATTCCTCCTGAAGAAAAAACTCTCTTACAATGCAATTATAACACAAATAATTTGCTCTGTCAATCTTGTGCGCATTATTTATTTAATAATTTTATGAAAAAACTTGTAAGATTATATTGCATTTTCAAAAAATATATGATACAATATGTACGTTAGAAAAAAACTTACACGGAGGTGTTGATATGAAACACATCAAGACTATTGAGACCAAGAACCTTTGCCAGAGCGCTAAGAACGGCGGCTGCGGCGAGTGCCAGACCTCTTGCCAGTCTGCTTGCAAGACCAGCTGCGGTATTGCTAACCAGCAGTGCGAGAGCAAGAAGTAATTCTTTAAAAAATGCCGTCTTATCAATAGGCGGCTTTTTTTAGTATCCAGGAAAGGACATATCAAAATGGTACATCAATATAAACTCGGCGGATATAATATCGTACTCGACATTTGCTCAGGCGCTATGCACGTTGTCGATGATGTCGCGTACGATGTCATAGAGCTGTATGAAAAGAAAAGCCGCGACGAGATCATCGCAGAGCTGACAAAGAAATATGAAGATAGTGAAGAAGTGACTGCCACCGACATAGGTGAATGCTACGACCAAATAACCGAGCTGAAGGATATGGGAAAGCTCTTTACCCCGGACACCTTTGAGCCTATGGCAGACACTCTCAAGGCCAAGACCGCAGGTGTGGTCAAGGCGCTCTGCCTACACATCGCGCACACCTGCAACCTCAACTGTTCATACTGCTTTGCAAGTCAGGGACACTATCACGGTGAAAGAGCGGTGATGAGCTACGAGGTCGGTAAGAGAGCACTTGACTTTCTCATCGAGAACTCGGGGACCAGAAGAAACCTTGAGGTCGACTTCTTTGGCGGTGAGCCCTTGCTCAACTTCGAGGTGGTAAAGGATCTTGTAAAGTACGCAAGAAGCATCGAGAAGGAAAAAGGCAAAAACTTCCGCTTTACCCTTACGACAAACGGCGTGCTTATCGACGAGGATGTCATCGACTTTGCAAACAAGGAGATGAGCAACGTCGTCCTGAGTCTCGACGGCCGTAAGGAAATACACGACCGCTTCAGAGTCGATTACAGCGGTAAAGGAAGCTTTGACAAGATCGTGCCAAAGTTCCAAAAGCTCGTTGAAGCGAGAGGCGGAAAAAACTACTATATGCGCGGCACATTCACTCACGCTAACCCCGACTTTCTCGAGGACATAAAGGCTATGCTCGACCTCGGATTCAGCGAGCTGAGCATGGAACCCGTAGTATGCCGAGAGGGAGATCCGTCCGAGCTTACCGATGAAGACATCAAGATCGTGTGCGAGCAGTATGAAAAGCTCGCAGAGCTTATGCTCGAAAGACACAAGGAAGGACGCCCCTTCACCTTCTACCACTATATGATAGATCTCAAGGGAGGCCCCTGTATCTACAAAAGAATCTCCGGCTGCGGTTCGGGAACCGAGTATATGGCAGTCACTCCTTGGGGAGATCTCTACCCCTGTCACCAATTCGTGGGTGACGAGAAGTATCGTCTCGGCGACATCTACGTTGGCGTGACAAATAAGGAAAAGCAAGCGGAGTTTGCCGCATGTAACGTATACGCCAAGGATGAATGTCGCGACTGTTGGGCAAAGCTCTATTGCTCCGGTGGTTGCGCAGCAAACGCCTACCACGCGACGGGTTCCGTCACCGGTATATACAAGAAGGGATGCGAACTCTTTAAAAAGAGAATGGAGTGCGCAATAATGCTTGCAATTGCAAAGGAATTTGAGTAATATGGATACTCCCGTCTGCGATTTTTTGAAGAAATACGCGCAATTAGACAACTTAAGGTTACATATGCCCGGTCATAAAGGCAAAGGCGAGCTCGAGCAGTTTGACCTAACCGAAATAGACGGTGCGGACAGCCTATATGAGGCAAACGGGATAATCAAAAAGAGCGAGGCCAACGCCTCCGGGCTCTTCGGCTCCGATACTTTCTACTCCACGGAGGGCTCTTCCCTCTCTATCAGGGCTATGCTCTACCTTGCGCTCCTATTGAAGGCAGGAGATGAAAGGCCGCTGATCCTCGCCGGAAGAAATGCCCACAAGGTATTTATCAGTGCGGCGGCACTCCTCGACTTTGACATAGAGTGGATCGCGGGCGACTCCTCATATTTGTGCTGTCAGGTGACGGCTGAGGAAATCAAAGAAAGGATTCTCTCTGCGAAAAGAAAACCTTTGGCGGTCTATATAACCTCACCCGACTATCTCGGAAACATGTCGGATATCGAGTCTATCGCAAAGGTATGTCATAGCTACGGTATACTATTGCTTGTAGACAATGCGCACGGAGCTTATCTCGCCTTCACCGCTCCATCCTTGCACCCAATAGCTTTAGGAGCGGATATGTGCGCAGACTCGGCTCACAAGACTCTGCCCTCCCTCACCGGGGCTGCCTACCTACACATAGCAAATACTGTGCCCGAGAACGTCAGAACAAGGGCAAAGGCTGCTCTCTCACTATTCGGATCTACGAGTCCATCCTATCTTATCCTCGCTTCTCTGGATATGCTCAACCGCTATCTTGCTGACGGATATCAGGAAAAGCTCGAATACTTCTCAAAAAGGCTTGAGGAGTTAAAGCGTAATCTTGCTACAGCAGGCTATGAAACAGTAGGTGACGAGCCGATGAAGATCACTATAATGCCAAAATCCTACGGATATACCGGCTACGAGCTCGGTGAATATCTCAAGAAGAATAAAATCGTACACGAGTTTGCCGATCCGGACTACCTGGTTCTTATGCCTACGCCCGAGATAGGCGAAAGCGAGCTTACAAAGCTCGAGGTGACGCTCCTCAACCTTAAAAGGAGAGCACCTATCACCTCCCTGCCCCCGCGTATTGCACCCTCGTTGGCTGTGATGAGTCCGAGGGAGGCCGTGCTCTCGCCGGCAGAGAAGATACCCACCTCTCACGCCATCGGCAGGATACTCGCCGACGTTACGGTAGGCTGTCCTCCCGCGGTGCCTATCGCGGTATCGGGTGAGAGGATCACGAAGGAGGCTGTCCAGGCCTTTGAATACTACGGCATCGACACCTGCTTTGCAGTAATAGACCGAAAGGAGAAACTACAATGAAGCCGATATTCGGAATAGACGTAACCAATGATAAAAACAGCGAATTAACCTACTCCGACCTATTCAAGACAAAATCGCTCTCCGAGGCAACGCTCAAGGATCTTGACTCAAGGAGAGATGATCTTAACACCACGGTAGAAAAGGCAAAGCTGCCGGGTGTACTGACCCTTGTTATGTACCTCGGATTATTATGGGGACTCATAGTCGTAGGCGGTCTATTCAAGGCTGACGTAGGTATTGAGCAGGCTATCCGCAACGCTCCTATACTTGTTTTCACCGGCGTTGCCGCTCTGATCGTTTCGGGCGTTCTGTTTATCATAGGCAGAATCAAGAATAAAAAGGTAATGAATGAAGAGAATGCAGACGAGCAGCTCGAGGCTCTCGATAACGTGGCAGACCGAGCGTTTGCCGAGCTTGAGATCCCCTCAGGGGCTATACTCACGGACGTCCTGCTATTCAAGTACACAATAAAGGACGGAGTGATCAAGCCTAAGACCGGCGCACTCGACGTTTGCGCGTATATCAACTTTGAGATGAGGGCGTATCTGCGCGACTTCAACCTCTGTCTTGCAGACGTTGAGAATGTGTACTCCTTCCCTCTTGAGTCCTTAAGAAGGATCACAACCGTAAAGAAAAGAATTACCGTCCCCAACTGGAACAAGGAGGAGGACTACAATAAGGGAATATATAAGCAGTATAAGATCGGCGCCAACCAGTATGGATACAGCGTGAAACCCTACCATATTCTCGAGCTCGAGCGCGACGGTGAGGTATACGGAATATACTTCCCCTCCTACGAGCTACCGACCTTTGAGTCCCTGACTCTATTGCGCGCGGAAAATCCCGACGCAAACGATAACACCGAAGAATGAGATTAATTTTTGTAAGGCACGGAAACCCCGACTACTCAAGGGACTGCCTCACCGAGGTCGGACACGAGCAGGCAAAAGCGGTTGGAGAAAGGCTCAAAAACGAGGGAATAAGCAGGATCTGCTCCTCGACCATGGGCCGCGCAGTGGAGACGGCGGAACATATAGCAGATGCTATCGGCTACCCAAGGGAAAATATAACGAGACTTGAATTTATGCGAGAGATCGAGTGGGACTTTGCGGGTCCATGGGAGGTCTCGAGCGCCTACGTAAAAGAGGGTGAAAGCATAATGATCAGGGACTGGGAAATCGAGGGTCCGTACGCAAGAGATAAAATCGTAGGATTTCTCAAGAACAGAGCCGACGGCTTCGACAATCTACTCGCCTCTCTCGGATACAAGCGCGAGGGACTGTATTACCGTGTACTCGAGGAAAGAGACGAGACTATCGTCGTAGTCAGCCACGCAGGAACCTCTACGGGAGTTCTTTCAAGGCTCTTTAACCTTCCTGCAACCTTCCTTTTTGACGCGTTAAGACCTCACTTTACTGCTGTGACAGCGGTGATGTTCAAAGGTAAGGAGGGCGAGCTTATCTCTCCGAGATTTGAGATAGCTAATGACTCAAGGCATATTGAAGGAATGTAATAAAATAGTAAAAAGGCTTGACGAGATGAAGTGAGCCCCAAATAGTTCACAGAAAAGAAAAAGGCGCAAACACCTCCTATGGTATAATGGTACCATAGGAGGTGTTTTGTTATGAGTCACGAATTTTTGGAAGGAATAAGTAAAGCCCTCGCCGAACATTCAAGCGAAGGCTTTTTATATTATACATATAAAGTAGTTATTCCACCCTCAACATTCTGTATCCAACGCCGATGTGCGTTTGGATATACTGCGGTGTATCGGGTGTTGCTTCGATCTTTTTGCGTAGCGTTGCCATAAAGACACGGAGAGAGGCTACGTTATTCTCCCACGCCGCGCCCCATATCTTTTGCGTGATGAAGGTGTGCGTTAAGACCTTCCCGACGTTTGCGGCAAGCAGACACAGTATTTTGTATTCGATGGGAGTCAGATGCAATTCCTCATCACCAAGATAGGCACAGCCTGCGGCATAGTCGAGTTTTAACGCTCCGTTTGTAAATACAGAACTTGTGCTTTCATTACGGTTCGAGGCTAATCTTCTTTGCGTAACACGAAGCCTTGCCAAAAGCTCCTCTACGGAGAATGGCTTGGTTAAGTAATCGTCCGCGCCTGCATCAAGGGCATCAATTTTGTCCTTATCCTCACTCCGTGCGCTGATGACGATGATAGGCATTTCCGACCACGTGCGTATTTTCTCAATAACCTCAACGCCGTCCATATCGGGGAGTCCGAGATCAAGCAGAACGATATCGGGATTGTGCGAGGATGCTTCCATTATAGCGTTGTTTCCGTTCTGCGCCGTTATAAATTTATAGTCGTGCGCCTTTAAGGTCGTTGTAATCAAATTGCGAACGGGCGCATCATCCTCGACTACGAGTATCAAGGGTTTACTCACTGATCTCCACCTCCTCCTTTGGCAATGTAAAGGTAAATACCGCACCGTGCGGCTTGTTGTCGGTCACGGTGATCTCGCCGCCGTGAGCGTTTACAATAGACTTGCAGAGTGCCAGTCCAAGACCGAGGCTTCTGCGGCTGTCGGCAATTTTTTCAGCACCCGTGAAGAACATATCGAATACACGGGGCTTTATCTCGTCTGCGATTCCGCTGCCGTTATCCGCTACGGTAATTGCAATTTCATTGTCCTTTTCGACTGCCGAGATCTCTATTTCAGAACCACGCGGCGTATATTTGATGGCATTATCAATCAGATTGATCAAGACCTGAACAATAAGCCTTGCATCCATCCGCGCAAGCAGTATTCCGTCGCTTTTCTTAACGGTGAGCTTATGCTCGCTTGCATTTTTCTCAGTGCGTCTGACCGCTTCCTCAATAACATCGGAAACAAGCTCAGCAGACATCCGTATATCGCTCTTGCCGTCTCCCATACGGGATACCGACAGAAGATTTTCCACAAGGCTGATGAGCCATTCGGAATCCTCGCGAATATCGGTATAGATCT